>NZ_BDLQ01000101.1:0-152789 GCF_002049255.1 Carboxydocella sp. ULO1
GACCGCTCAGGATTTGCACCTGATTCCCTATTCTCCTCTCAAAAGAGGCACCTGTTGTCATAATATTCAGCTATATTAAATACATTTATTCTACACCTTTTCAGGTTTTCCTGCTTTCATGAACAAAAATATTTAATAATATCCTTTTTCTTCTGTTGGTTTATTTATAATAATATGAAAATGTCCAATCCCATCCTGTAAATGATACTCGCGGCCACATTCAGGGCAAACTTCAGAATGTTCAAAGTCCAGGGCATGCAAACGCAAACCGCAAGTGCAAAAAATCTCTACATCCTTTATTAGTTTTCTAACTTCATCTTTTTTTAAGCTATCTACATTAAGACATACTTTTAGATTCACAATAATCCCACCTTGTTGTTTAGTTACTTATATTATAGCAAAAAACTTATGATTTTTTCCAGCTGATTGATATTTCGACACTCGAAAAAATAATGAAATAATGGCATAAAATCTTTTACCTGTGAGTCATCTTGATTCCAGCGCTCAATGGGTTCAGGATTTAAAAATATTGTTTTATTAAATTTACTGCATAGACCTCGCCAGTATTGGATACCAGCAGGCTGGTAATTGGTGCGACAATCACCAATTACTATTAATATACTATGGAAATAATGGTGATCAGATAGAAGATTACAAATTTGCTGTCCGACTAAAGCGTAATTACTAAACCCGCTAATAGACGCCTGACTATTGAAAAGTTCGGTAATTAATTCTTTAGACATTCTTTCCTGTGCAAGCAAATGGGAAATTTCTGCTACCTGATCCACAAACACAAAGGCTTTAACATTTTTAAAAACATTATAGATCCCTTGAACAAACTGTAGTAAAAACAAGGCGTATGGACTAACTGAGCCAGAAATATCGCATAGAACGTATAGATTTGTCTTAGTAATTTTGGGCTTTTTATAATATAAATGATAGGGGAGAAAATTGTGTCTTATTGAAGTCGAAAAAGTTTTTTTAAAGTCAAAAAGTCCTGACTTGGCACGTATCCAGCGCCTGCTTTTTTTCATTGCCAGGTATCTTGTAAGTTTTTGAATGTGTTGCTCAATTACCATTTGTTCTTTTGTATCAAGTGATCCCAGGTCCTTGTTCACTAACATGTTTTCTTTTATAAAATCTTTTTTATTTTCTATACTTAGTTTGTTATACCAAAATTTTTTTACCTCGTTCTCAAAAATCTCTCGTGCACTTTCTAAATTAATTATTAATTGGGGATCTTCAGTTTTTAAGAGCTTGTTCTCAGTAATTTTCCATTCCAAAAAAACTTTTATCTTTTTATTAAATTCTTCGTAGCTAAGATTAAGATTTTTTTCTGAAATATAGTCCAATGACTTACTTATAATCCGCTTTAAACTATTCATATCTCCGAGAACAATATACTGAAATAGCTTTTCTTTAAAAGCTTCGGGTTGACCATATTCACTACTTGTAAATTCTCTATCACCGACAATATTTCCAACTGGAAGTTCTGAAGATTTATAAAATAGTATAGTTTCAAGCATCTTGGCCTGTATATCATCTTTAACCAGCGTAATGTAAAGTAAATCTTTCAAATTCCATTCTGTAGATGGGATAATTGTTAGTGCCTGTAAGAAATCACAAACTTCATCAGTACAAACTGGATAACCGTATTCGCGCAACTCATTAATTATTTGGAGTATTTTCCTCACTATCATAGGAGTGAGGCCACCTTTGGCATGATTGTCTTGATATCTTCTTCATATTTTAGTAATACGCATAATGATTGCTGAACCCAGTCTATGTTAAGGTCTTTTTGGCCGCTTACAAGGGCAGATTGGGCCCACTCTATTACTTCAGCTATACTAGGTGATTTCTTGATCTTTTGTTTTCTGATATTACTGGTAAAAGTGATAATTTTTTCAGCCAATATTTTATCCAGATCAGGCAATTTTTTTAGAATTATTTCTAACTCTCTTTCCTTGTCAGGATAATCAATGTAAAGATGGAGGCAACGTCGTTTTAATGCTTCACTGAATGCTCTTGTGTTATTGCTGGTTAACAAAACAAAAGGAATATGTTTGGCTTTGATAGTACCGATTTCGGGAATGGTAACTTGATATTCAGCCAGTGCTTCTAGCAGGAAACTTTCGAATTCCTGGTCGCTTTTATCAATCTCATCAATTAACAGAACTACTGGCTTTTCAGCAGTTAATGCCTGCAAAATTGGGCGGGCCAGATAAAATTCTTCACTAAAAATATTCTTCTTAATATCCTGCCAGTTAGAACCCTGATTCACCAATGTCTGAATGTATAAAAGTTGTTTTTGATAATTCCATTCAAATAATGCTTTGCTTTCATCTAGCCCTTCATAGCATTGGAGGCGAATGAGAGGCCTGTTTAAACTTTTAGAGATAACTTTGGCCAATTCAGTTTTGCCTACCCCTGCAGGGCCCTCAACCAATAATGGTTTTTTTAACTTTAAAGCCAGAAAAACTGCCATTACTGTACGGTCATCAGGACAGTAGTTATTTTCAATAAATAACTGTTTGAGTTGGTCTAAACTGTTTACCATTTTCTCCCCTCTTCCCTTTATCTCTATAAATAAAATTTGGTAAACATTACTCTTAAAAAAGCATCAATAAAAATAGTTAAGATGGTTGTGGCAGCAGGCCAGTAAGGGCGCCATTTCCAGTAAAGCATATGCAATACCGCCGCATTAAACAAAATATCCACAATCGAGACCAGCATAATATTTTCCCAAAAAACTTTTTCAGTAGTCAGGTTATAGAAACCAGTAAATAATATGCTTAAAATTGAAAATAGAAGTCCTAACATGGTAAGATTTTTCAGAGAAGGTACCATTTCTGTAGTAGTCATTTGACCAGTTAAAAACTTAAATCCCTGAAAGGCTGCAAATATATACCACATAATGGCCAGAGCTGTTACAGCTAACTGGGAATAAAATAGCAATTCTTGCAAGAACATTCGCCTCCACAATTATAATCTCAACATAATATAATTCTCGATAAAACCAGCAAAATCCTGCTGGTAATGTTAAGAGGTCTGGAACAAACTCCAGACCTCTATTGTTTACAAACTATAATTAGGTGCCTCTTTTGTAATAATCACATCATGGGGATGACTTTCTCTCAAACCAGCACTAGTAATTCGTATAAATTTTGTTTTAGTCTTCAGTTCTTGTATATTACGTACTCCACAGTAGCCCATACCAGCTCGCAAACCGCCTATTAATTGATAAACGGTTTCAGCAAGGGGACCTTTATAGGGTACACGGCCTTCAATTCCTTCTGGAACCAGTTTTTGCTCATTCTCTTGAAAATATCTGTCTTTGGAGCCATCTTTCATAGCTCCGATTGAGCCCATGCCACGATAAACCTTAAAACTGCGTCCCTGATAAATTTCCATTTCCCCAGGACTTTCTTCCGTACCAGCAAACAGACTGCCTATCATGACTACATCAGCACCAGCAGCAATGGCTTTTGTGATATCTCCAGAGTACTTTATCCCACCATCTGCGATAATGGGAATATTATATTTAGCTGCCTCTCTAGCACAATCATAAATGGCGGTAATTTGCGGAACGCCAATGCCTGCTACAACCCTGGTAGTACAAATGGAACCGGGACCAATACCCACCTTAATGGCATCAGCACCAGCTTCAATTAGGTCTCTTGTAGCCTCGGCAGTTGCCACATTACCTGCGATAATATTTAGTTCGGGGTATTTTTGTCTTATCCGTTTTACTGTTTCTATAACACCTCGAGAATGACCATGAGCAGTATCAACTACAATGGCATCTACCTTTGCAGCTACTAAAGCTTCTACCCGCTCATCAGTATCCTTGGCTACACCTACCGCAGCTGCAACTAAGAGCCGTCCCCTTTGATCCTTTGCAGCATTGGGATACTGTCTGGCTTTTTCAATATCCTTTATAGTTATTAAACCCTTTAACATAAAGTTTTCATCAACAATAGGGAGTTTTTCTACCTTGTGTTTTTGTAATATTTCTTTCGCTTCTTCTAAGGTTGTACCTATCGGAGCGGTAACAAGATTTTCTTTTGTCATAACGTCCTCAATAGGTAAACTATAATCTTTTACAAACCGTAAATCTCGGTTAGTCAAAATACCGACAAGTTTGCCCTGCACAGTAATAGGAACTCCTGAAATTCTATATCTCTCCATCAATTCCAGGGCATCTCTGATGGGATGTTGAGGTGACAAATAGATTGGATCAGTAATTACTCCGTGTTCCGAACGTTTAACCCGATCTACCTCCAGGGCCTGACGCTCAATTGACATGTTTTTATGAATTACACCAATGCCTCCTTCACGGGCAATGGCGATGGCCAGGCGGGCTTCAGTAACTGTGTCCATGCCAGCACTCATCAGAGGAATATTTAGTTTGATATTTTTTGTCAGGTATGTAGAGGTATCTACATCCCTGGGTAATACTTCGGACTTAGCTGGTATTAATAATACATCATCAAAGGTAAGTCCTTCCTTAAGGAATTTGTCTTCCATATCTAATTCTCCTTTCTTTAGTTTATAATTCGATTCGACCTAAATATTTCCCATTATTATAGCACAATCATAATAGTACGCCAAGAAAAAAATGCCCAATTCGGGCATTAAATTTGTTCCAGGTGACTGGTGTCATTTACCAGGCTAATTATATAACGGTCATTATATGCATCGATAATATTAAGAGCGGTGTTGTCCTGTCGGATATTCCAGAACAGATTAAGATTCATTTGTAAAGCACGGGCTAAGATTAAACGAATAGTACCACCATGGGAGGCAATTAGAATCATATCATCGTCCCTGTGCTGACACAGGATTTGTTGTAAAGCCTTCCATGCCCTGTCTGCTACTTGTGAAACACTTTCACCTTGCGGTATAACGACATTAACAGGGTCCCGTTGCCATGCATTCCAAACGTCAGGGAATTGTGCTGCTATCTCCTTATAGGTTAATCCTTCCCAAGCGCCAAACTTCGTTTCTCTAAATCCATTACATAACACTACAGGTTTTTGATGATACCTGGCAATAATCTGGGCTGTTTCTTGCGCTCGGGACAAATCACTGGCATAAAAGGCAGTTATCGGCCAGTTTTTTAGTCGTAATGCTAATCTTTCTGCTTGCTGGCGTCCAATTTCACTCAACGGGATGTCAGTATGTCCCTGGTAGCGTAATTGATTGTTCCAGATTGTTTCACCATGTCTTACCAGTAAGACTTTCGGCACTTTTTTTCACCTCAGTAATTATTTCTTGCATAGTTAAAATTAATGCCCGATTTTCCGCTTCTGTTCTTATAGCAACACGACAATAATATTCATTTAGTCCACGAAAGTTCTGGCAGTTGCGAATTAGAAAACCGGCATCTCTAATTTTTTGTTCTACATCTGAGACAGGTACTGGCAACTCCAGGAGAACATAGTTGGCCTGTGGTAACCAAAAATTTACACCCGCTGGTACCAGATAATCCTCTATTAATTCAATCATTGCTTCACGCCTTTTTTTGGCTAGTTTTCTACTAATAGCCTCGTAAGCAGAATCCTGTAAAGCTGCTGCTCCTGCTACCTGGGCCAATAAGTTAACATTCCAGGGGTCCTTATGAAATTTCAAAGAGGATATCATCTCTTTATTAGCCAGTAAAATTCCCAGTCTTAGACCTGGTATGGCATAAAATTTTGTAAGTGAATAGCTTATAAATAGATTAGGCCATTGATAGAAATCTTGTATAAAAGATGATTTTTCAGGTTCATCGACAAAGTCAATAAAGGCCTCATCAATCAAGACATTTACATTTTTAGAATAAGCACGATCAATCACTGGTAAAAGTCTCTGCTTCTCCCAGAGAAATCCTGTAGGGTTGTTAGGATTGGTAATTACTAACAGGTCTCCAGGGTTTGCTTCAGCTATTATCTCAAGCCAGTCTATATCCCAGTTATTTTCTTTTGCAAATGACCAGAACCGTATTTCCGCATCAGCTGCTAAAGCAGCACCTTCATACTCACAAAAAGAAGGAATAGGAAGATGAATGGTGCCTGGTTTTAGATATTTGAACAATAAATAAAAAAGTTCAGCGGCGCCATTTCCCCACAAACAGTAACCCGGATCCAGGTTGTTTTTTTTACAAAAAATTTGAGTTAATTCTGTGCATTCAGGATCAGGGTAATGAACTAATAAATTAAGATTGTCTTTAATTGCTGCTACTACGTTTGGAGATAACCCTTCGGGGTTTATATTGGCAGAAAAATCGATAACTTTTCTGAATCGCCAAATGTTACCGCCATGGTGACGTATAAATTTTTCTTTCAACCTACTACCCCCACCCAATATTATTTTAAAAGAAAATAGCCAGCTACTAGTATCAATATTTCTGTGATTTCATTAAGTGCTCCATAGAGATCACCTGTTAACCCACCAAAAAGTTTTGTAAACTTCTTTCCCCATAAAAGAGCAGTAATTATTGAAATTAAAAAAAGAAAAATATCAGCAAACTCTAACCAATAAGACATAATGATAAGGCTCAATATTGTAAAAAATGAGGCTAACATGAATTCCTTTTTTCCAGTATAGTTTTTAAACAAACTTCCCAATCCTTGTGGTCTAATATAAGGAAAAAAATAAATTACTACGACTTGATTGAATCTCGCCAGAACAGGCGCTAGTACGATCAATACCAGTTGCTTATTTTTAATAATTTCAATTAAAAAGCTGTATTTTAACAAATACAGACAAAAAGCACCGATTACTGCATTGCTGCCAACATGGCTATCCTTCATAATTTCTAACATCCGTTCAGGAGATCTGTTACTGAAAACTGCATCAATTGTATCTAGCAAGCCATCAATATGCATGGCACCTGTTAAAATAGTGTGAGCCCAAATTAGTAATGCAGCTAAAATAACACTACTTGCAAATGGTGCCAGAAAAACGGCAATTAGTAGATAAATTCCCCCCAGTAACAATCCGATTACTGGAAAATATGCGGTTGCTTTACCGAATGCTTTTTCATCCCATTTAACTTCAAACAGCGAAATTCTTGTTAAAGCATGTAAGGCAAAGATAGCTGACTTCATTTTAATTTACCCCTAACTTTAGTACTAGAGCTATACCTAAAAATCCAATGAAGGTTATAGTTAATAAGCCTGCAGTGAAAACAATTTTTTGGGTATTAATTATATCTCGCAACTCAAACTTCTTATTTTTATCTCCTAAGGTAGCCCGCCACTGTGGCTGACCATGGTAATAGTTTAATCCTCCCAGCTGAACTCCTAATAAACCAGCTATTACTGCTTCTGGATGACCTGAATTTGGGCTGGGATGTTTATGGGCGTCCCGCAACCATATAATGAAACTTTGTTTTAGATTGAATCCTAATATTCCACCTGTGATTAATAAGCCCAATCCTCCTAATCTAGCGGGTAGCCAGTTAACCACATCATCAAGGCGGGCTGCCCACCTCCCAAAATAAAGATAACGAGAATTTTTATATCCCCACATAGAATCTAAAGTATTTATGGCACGATAAATTATCGCTGCGCCAGGGCCTCCAAGAAGAGCCCAAAAAATGGGCGCAAAAAAACCATCGATGAAATTTTCCGCTACAGATTCAACAGTTGCTCTAATTATTTCTTCTTCATTCATATGTTCAGTGTCTCTGCCGACAATTTCAGCTACTTTTTTCTGGGCTAAAGCTATATTCCCTCTAGATAAAGGTTTTAATATTTTTGTTGCTGCCTTTAATAAACTTTTTAGAGCTAAGGAAAAATAGATGAGAATTGAGCCAGTGAAGACATATAAAATTTCATTATAGGCATAAGTTACGCTCAAAATTATTAAGCAAATTAGAGAAACTGCCAGTAAATAAACAATTAGCGCAATTATGCCCGATACTAATGCTTTTTTAAAATCGTTATGATTATGGTTCAGTCTTGCATCAATGTAAGCAGCCAGTTTTCCCATTCCTTCTACGGGATGGGGTAACCATCTAGGGTCAGCTAGAAGCAAATCTAAAAAAAATGCAATAAAAATCATTATAATATTATTAATAGTCCAATGCTCCATTTTTATCCCTCAATACCATTTTCTATCAATTTCATTAAATACTCCATATTTAAATTTTCTTTAATTAAATTGCCTAGCTGGGTTAAATTGTACTCTCTCCATTCTTTATAGTTACGCAAAGTAGTAATAGGTAAAAGTTTTTTTCGTTGACGCAAATAATTTAACCAGTTTCGACGGAATTGGTCATTATCAAAAATGCCATGAAAATACGTCCCCCAAATTTGTCCATGTGCAGTAATTGCTCCATCAGTTCGATTGTCATCCAGCTTAATAAACGGGGTTTCGGAAGGATCAAGAATGGTTTGACCCATGTGAATTTCATACCCTTTTACATCAAGTCCTGACTCTTCCAAATTAAAAAATTTATTAGTTAAAATACCATTACTAATTGTAGTTGTTTTTTCAGGCCAAAACTCTGTTTTCATTTTGATAAAGCCTAAGCCAGTTTCGAACCTTTTTGTACCTTCCACACCATGGGGATCGTAGATTTTTTCCCCTAGCATTTGATAGCCACCGCATATTCCCACTATTGGAATCCCTTGGGTTTGAGCGCTTTTTAAATAACTTTCCCAACCGGAAGTTCGTAAAAAGTTCAAATCGCTGATGGTATTTTTACTGCCAGGAATAATGATAGCATCAGGGTTGCCTGCAGCAGAAGGGTCAGATTCAAAACGCACACCTACATCTGGCTCAAATTTTAATGCATCAAAATCTGTGAAATTAGATATCTGAGGCAAGCGTATCACTACAATATCCAATCCGTTTGGTGGCAGAGGCTTAGATTGAATAGACATAGAGTCCTCTTCTTCCAGTGCCAGCTTTTGATAGGGCAGAACTCCTAAAACAGGAACCAGCGTTTTTCTTTCCAATATCTCAATCGCTGGTAAAAACAGATTGACATCGCCTCTAAATTTATTGATAATAAACCCTTTAATCAGTTGCCGTTCTTCTGGTTCTAATAATTCCATAGTTCCAACTAGTGATGCCAAAACGCCCCCGCGGTCGATATCTCCAACAAGTAAGACGGGCGACCTGGCATATTTAGCAACTCGCATATTTACAATTTCAGTATCTTTTAGGTTTATTTCCGCTGGACTGCCGGCACCTTCGATAACAATAACATCGTATTGATTTGCTAATCTGTGAAAAGCATCAGTTACAATTTTCCATGCCTGCAGCGACCAAGTGTTATGATACTCTCGAGCAGACATGTTACCGAGAGGCTTCCCCAATACTACAACCTGGCTTTGCATATTACCGGCAGGTTTTAATAAGATGGGATTCATATCAACACTGGGTAATATACCAGCAGCTTCTGCCTGTAATGCCTGGGCCCTGCCTATTTCCCCACCCTCATATGTAATGTAGCTATTCAGGGCCATATTTTGCGCTTTGAAGGGAGCTACTTTTAGCCCCTGTTCTTTCAAAATCCGGCACAAGCCAGCAACAATTAATGATTTACCGACATTAGAGCCAGTTCCCTGGACCATAATAGTCTTTGCCGCCATTATATCCTCTCCCCGTGCTTTTTTATATCTATTGCTATACCACACCAGACAAAATAAACTTTATTGCAAATTTCACCTAATAGCTGGTGTAAAGTTCCCAGTGCATCACCAAAGGTCCGGGTTAACTGGTTGCTGGCTATTCCTCCTAACCCAACTTCATTACTAACCAAAATAACTTTTCCTTGATATGTTTTTATTGTTTGCACCAAATCAGCAAACTCTTTTTCCAAATTCATTTCACTCAGCAATAAATTAGTTACCCACAATGTTAGACAATCAATTAACACCGTTGGTTGGACATCCCACTGATTTAGTTCATTTAGAATACAAGCTATTTTCTGTGGTTCCTCAACTGTTTGCCAGTGTGACGGGCGGCGTATTTTATGTTCATTTACTCTTCTGGCCATTTCTTCATCCCAGACCTGTGCAGTAGCAATATACACTACTTGCCTATCCGATGAAGCTAATTTTTCTGCCCACTTACTTTTCCCACTGCGGATGCCACCAACTACCAAAATTTTTTCCCCCGGCAAGTTTGTTACCCCTTTCTCCCCTGAATATTTTTTGCTATACTATGTCATAGATTTCTTGGATTGGAGGCAATATATGTTAAGACGGTTCAAGCAGTTTTTTTGGGCTATATTTTCGAAAATGACTGATAAAGATCGAGAATATGTTAACTCATATTTAAACTTGATGGAACAAACCCTTTTTTATCATTTGGATCCCATAACCCAAAAGCATTGTGTCCGGGTTGCCAGAACCTGCGAAAAATTATTTGATCGACTAGATTCTGAGCAACAAAGCCGTCTTAATCGAGAAGCATTGATTAAAGGAGCTCTATTACATGATATCGGTAAGGTAAGTTTCCAAATATCCTTGCTGGAAAGAGTTATCATGGTAATGGTAAATGCCCTTTTCCCAGGATTAGTTAAAAAATATGCATATCTTGATTATCGCAGTCCGTTATCCTGGTGGCATCGCATGTGTCATTCCTATCTTTATCACGGGGAAATTGGCTGGAATGTAGCCAGGACCATTAATACCATTGATTCTATTACCTTACAACTAATTAGGCATCACCATTCTCAGGAACACAAAATTCCCGCAGAGATCGAGATTTTAAGATTGGCCGATAATCTCAATTGAGATCATCGGCCAGTTTGTTTCTTATCACATCCACCAGTTCATTGATTAAATGAGGTAATGGCTCATTGCTATTGCTTATTAGCTTGATTTGATCACGACAAATAGGTAAAAGATATTTTTCTTTATCTATACTAGCTATAGCCGTAGCTATAGCAGGAGTTATTTCCCCTAACATTGAATTCGGAATAACTATACCTAGCGGTCCCACAATTATGTCTACGTTTTTAATGCTGTAACAAATAGCATTTTCTCCTGAGGCAGCCTCATTGGCTCCTGCTTTCAACATATTAGCGGCCGCCCAGGCATTGGTAGCCAGGGCTATTATCTCGATTTTTTCCCCAAAAACTTTACGCAGTTTTTCAGTAATATGTTTTCCAATACCTCCGCCTTGACCATCAATCACAGCAATACGCATAAAACCTCTCCCTAACAAATCCTGGGCAACTGATCGCCGGCCAGCATGTCGAGAATCCTTTTTCCGCCCAAGGCTGTTTTAAGGTAAACTTTATTATTTGAGTTTTCTTTAGGTTTGTCTACTACTTTACCGATAATCGCCGCGTCACGGCCAAGAGGATGGTTCTTGATTGTAGCTAATGCTATATCAGCAAATTCTTCCGGTAAAATGGCGATAAATTTACCTTCATTAGCAATATATAAAGGATCTAGACCAAGAATTTCACAGGCACTAAAAACCTCATCCTTTACTGGAAGCTTTTCCTCCCATAATTCTATCATTGCATTACTCTGGTAGGCTATTTCGTTGAGGGTAGTTGCCAAACCGCCACGTGTGGGATCGCGCAAAACATTTACCCGAGGTACATTTTCCAGCAACAGGGCAATTATTTCATTTAAAGGAGCGCAGTCACTGAAGATAGGTACGGAAAATTCCAGTCCATGTCGTTCAGCCATTACTGCTACTCCATGGTCTCCTAAAGTTCCATTTACGATTATTACATCACCTGGCTGAGCGTTGCGTCCGCTAATATTTCTGCCTTCTGGAATTAATCCAAAACCTGTTGTGTTAATGAAAATGCCATCGGCTTGTCCCTTTCCAACTATTTTGGTATCGCCTGCTATTATTTTCACACCAGCCGATGCGGCCGTCTCAGCCATACTCTGGACGATTCTTTCCAGTTCTGCCAGGGGGAACCCTTCCTCAATTATGAAAGCTGCTGTCAAGTATAATGGTATTCCACCGGACATGGCGACATCATTTACAGTTCCACAGACAGATAATTTCCCTATGTTTCCACCGGGGAAAAAGATCGGATTAATAACGAAAGAATCAGTCGAAATAGCCCAGTTCATACTGCTGCCTGGTACGATAGCCATATCATCCTGTTTGATGAGAATTTCGTTTTGAAAATACTTCAAAAACAGTTCAGAAATTAGGCGATGAGATAATTTGCCACCACTGCCATGGCCAAGGGTAATAAATTCCATGGTTCACACCCCATATCTGTAATATGCTGCGCATGTTCCTTCAATAGAAACCATACATGCACCTACTGGTGTTTCAGGAGTACATTTTCTACTAAACAATGGACATTCAGGTGGTGTAACTAGGCCCCTTAAAACTTCCCCACAACGACAACCCTTAGGTTCATGAGCAGAAAAATCGGGAATGTTAAACTTTTCCTTTGCATCAAAAGTTTTGTATTGATCTTTTAATTCAAGGCCTGTTTCGGGAATAAGACCGATACCACGCCAGTAGGCATCGGCAGGTTGAAAAATTCGATTGACTATTTCTCTGGCCACTGGATTGCCTTCTGTTTTAACAATTCTAGGATAAGCATTTAATATTTGAGCCTGGCCTTTTATAAGCATTTGCAGGATTTCATAAATTCCCATTAGAATATCCACGCCTTCAAAACCAGCTATTACGCCAGGCAAGTTATATTCGTTAGCAAGGAAAACATAAGGCTCAAGGCCGATAATAGCAGAAACGTGTCCTGGTAATAAAAATGCGTCTATTCCTATTTCTTTGTTTTCAGCTAAAGCCCTTAATGCGGCAGGGATCGTTTTATGGCTTCCTATAATTGAAAAGTTATTCAGTCCCTGCTCTGCTGCCAGCAAAACCGCACTGGCTACGGTTGGAGTTGTTGTCTCAAAACCTATACCCAGAAATACAACTTCTCTTTCAGGATTTTCCTGTGCTATTTTCAGTGCATCTAACGTACTGTATACAACGCGAATATCAGCACCCAATGATTTGGCCTGGGCCAGGGAATACTTACTACCAGGAACTTTTAACATATCGCCGAAACTGGTTAAGATTACACCTTTTTCTAGGGCCAGCCAAATGCTCTGGTCAATGTAGTTATTAGGTGTAACACAAACCGGGCAACCGGGCCCGGATACCAATTTCACATTTTCAGGCAACAGAGAACGAATGCCCGATTTAAAGATTGAAACTGTATGGGTACCACACACTTCCATTATTTTTACTTGGGGCAATTGTAAGGCTAGCTTGGTGATTTCCTGAACTAGATTTTTTGCTAGTTGCGGGTTTTTAATTTGCGAAATGGTGTTCTGCATTTTTTTCCTCCAGCTCCTGTAATAATTTAATAGTTGCTAAAGCAGCTTCCTCATCTACAACATCAATAACAAAACCAGCATGAACAAGCACATAATCATTAACTGAAGCGGACGGACATAGTATTAAACTAACTTCCCGTTTAACTCCCATCAGTTCCACAACTCCAGTGTTTTCTTTCTTTTCAATCAGTTTACCAGGTACAGCTAAACACATTATTTTTCACTCCTTAAATATGCTAAATAAATTTGACCGGCAGCTATGCCACCATCATTACAGGGAATTGTCTGATGCCAGTAAACTTCGAAATTGTCCTGTTCCAACCTTGAAACACTTTCTCTTAAAAGAATTTGATTCATGAACACCCCACCACTCAGACAGACCTTATTTATTCCGTACTGGTTTCTTATTAAGAGGCAGATTTCATTGATTGCATTTGCTATGGCTAAATGGAAGCCAAAAGCAAGGGTTGAAATAGCCTCACCTTTGCGGAGATAGGCGGAAATTTGTTGTATTAACGGTCGCCAGTCAAAAAACCATTTTTTCTCCTGCTGGATTATATCTAATTTTAAAGGAATTGATTTAGTGCTATGATAAGCTATATTTTCCAGCTCAATGGCAGCCTGTCCATCATACGTAATTTTTTCACGTAAATTTAGTATTGCTGCTACACCATCAAATAGCCGTCCCATGCCGGTGGATAGAAAAACATTAAGATGATTGGATAGCATTTTCTTGAAAATACTAATTTCGGGCCTATTGTTAAAGTTGGCATTCTTTTCTTTTATGCCGGCTAGCTCCTGTAAAACATATCCTAAACGCCAGACTTCCCTAATAGCTTTTTCGCCACCAATTAACGGGATGGGAAGTAAGTGAGCTACTCGCCGAAAATCTTTACCATCACCGATAAAAACTTCACTGCCCCAGAGAGTTCCGTCGTAACCATAACCAGTGCCATCAAAGGCAATACCGATAACGGGCTCTGCCAGTTGATGCTCTAGCATGCAAGCTCCAATATGTGCCTCATGGTGCTGTATAGCCAGTTTAGCAACCGGTTGTTCCAGAGCCCATTTAGTGGCTAAATATTCAGGGTGTAAGTCGTGTACGATTAGGCGCGGTTTTAAATCCAAAAAACTTGTCAGGTCATTTATACATTCTTCAAAGGCTCGATAGGCTTCCTCATTTTCCAGGTCGCCCAGGTGATGACTGAGAATAATATCTTTACCTTTAGCTATTGCGATAACATTTTTTTGTTCTGCTCCCGTTGCAATAATATGGCTAAATTCCTCAGGCAGTTTGATGGCTAGAGGAGCAAAACCACGAGAGCGTCTTATCATAAAGAGTTTGTCCCTAAAAACGGTTGCAACTGAATCATCACAGCGGCGTTTAATTTCTCGATCGTGTAACAGAAAGTAATCTGCAATCTGATTAAGATTTGATACCGCCTCATCATTTTTGTATTCTATAGGTTCATCCGTTTTGTTGGCGGAAGTCATAACCAGATACGGTGGTGAAAACTCAAATAATACCCGATGCAGAGGAGTGTATGGTAACATCACCCCATAATTAGGATTTACAGGGGCAATCTCATCAGCCAGAAGCTGAGTATCCTTTTTGGGCAGCAGGAGAATTGGTTTTTCAGGACCTTGAAGGATTTTTTCACTATAAATGCTAGTTTGCACTATCGCCTTTAGTGTATTGATGTCTTTGCACATAACAGCAAGAGCTTTTTCTTCCCGGTTTTTTCTCCGTCGTAAAGTTTTTACCACGTCAGAGTTCCGGGCATCGCAGGCGAGATGAAAACCCCCCAAGCCTTTGATAGCAATAATCTTGCCAGCAGATAAAAATTCTCCCGCTTGTTTTATAGCTTCAATACCTCTGGCGATAATGTTTTTTTGTCTATCGAGCAGACTGACCTGTGGGCCACAGTGCCAGCATGCATTAGGCTGGGCATGAAAACGCCGATTTGTGGGGTCGTTATATTCCGCCGCACACTCCGGGCACATTTGAAAAGTTTTCATTGTAGTATTAAAACGATCGTAGGGTAAAGCTTCGATAATTGTATAACGAGGGCCACAATTTGTACAATTTATAAAAGGGTATAAATAACGTCTATCTTCCGGAGTTAACAATTCTTTTTCACAGTCAGAACATAAAGCTGTATCTACAGGTACAGATATTTGTTTGTCACCTGCTCCCTGGCTTTTGACAATGATAAAACCTGATTGCATTGATATAGGTAACTCAGTATTAATTATCTCAATCTTGTCAATTACAGCCATAGGAGGAGCTACAATTGGTATCTGTTGAACAAATGCGTTTAACACTTCCTCTGACCCTTCTATCTCTAAAAAAACCCCTTGGGTATCATTGCCAACCAATCCGCTGAGTTGATATTTGCTGGCAAGATTGTAGATAAACGGCCTGAACCCTACTCCCTGTACTACACCATAAATGCGGACTAGCCAACGTTTAATCATAATCCAGCAGCCTTTCTCACCATTCTTTGATGATCAGGATCAGTTATAGAAACACCCGATTTAGTATAACTGGAACCGTGGGTACGGCTGTTAAGAAAATGAACGCAAAAATGTCCGGGAAAGTTGTTAATTGCAGGAGCTCCTTCTCCATGGGGCATACCATTGATTGAGGCCGCCCAGTATTGTCCGTTATAACAAACAATAACCGCTCTTCTGTCCCAGCTCCACCTTCCATAAAGAGATCTAAGGACTTCAGTATCAGCAGCTGTTAAAGGAATAACATCGGCATGGTTATGCCCGTAAATCCGCTTGACATTAAACTGTTTCCCGGTTTCCAGATCGATAATTTGGGCAATTGTACCTACTTCCCAAAGCTGATTGACTAGCGACCAGTCTATCAGCTGTCCATACCCTGGTTTACGGAGGTCTCCACTGCGGCTAACAGTTTTTGTTCTACTTTTGTTCTGCTTTTTTAATGTTGCCCATGTAGCTGGGCCTACTTTACCATACGCCGGTAGACCCATGCGTTTTTGCCATTTAACAACTGCAGCATGGGTACGATTATCAAAAATGCCGTTAATAGGCCCATTATAGACTTTTTTCTGTTTTAGCAAAACTTGCAATTCTTTAACCAAAGGACCCTTATCACCGTTTTGCAAATATTTTGTTGCCCCCAGGGCACTTGGTATGAACATCGAATGGAACAAAATAATACATAGCACATAAATAGCTAATTTACGCAAAAGAACGGCTCCTTTCTTAAAATATTATGACAAAACTATTATAACAAGAAAAAACAGCCGAAACAATTCCGAAAGCTGACGGAAATTGTCGTGAATTGTCTGATAATTTATCAACAGAATTATCCACAGTTGTGGATAATTTTTTTTATAGCTTACATTCAGGTAGCATTATTGTGGGATTATTTTTAATTGCCGAATTGAGTTCTTCCACATAGCGCGTAGACAGGCGTACTTTCCCCATCAATCCTCTTTTTTTGCCCCGCGGTCCATGACAGTCAGAACCACCAGTAATTAATAAATCGAGCTTTCTGGCAATTTTTAAATAAATTTGAATCTGGCGTGCGTTATGGTCGGGATGAAATACTTCCACTCCCATTAACCCGTGTTTTAATAAATAATAAATAATATCGTCTCTAGCAAGAACCCCTGGATGAGCAAGAACAGGTACCCCGCCAGCTTGAATAATGATTGAAATAGCTTGCTCTGGACTAAGTTTAAAACGAGGTACGTAGGCGGGTGCTTCTGGCCCAATATACAATTCAAAAGCTTCGCGTTGGGTGCTGGCATAACCCTTCTTGATTAATGCTCTTGCTATATGAGGACGTCCTAAACAGCGGCCTCCAGCTTCTGCCAGTATATCAGAAATATCAATGTCGATACCGTTACGCTGCAACTTTTCAATTGTTTTAATTACCCTTTCCCTTCTTGCTGCTTGCAAGGTTAGCAACATATCCGCAAATTGGGGATGAAACATGTCGGGATAATAACCAAGAATGTGTACCTCCAGTCCCTTCCATTCAGTGTTTATCTCGATTCCCGGGATGACTTTAACATTATGTTTTTTACCTGCAATTAGTGCCGAATTAATGCCATCCATAGTATCATGGTCAGTTATAGCAATAGTTGTCAACCCCAGGGCAGCTGCCTCAGCCACAATTTCTTCCGGGGATAGGGTGCCATCAGATGCCGTTGAATGGAGATGGAGGTCAGCGGGCATATCAATTCCTTCTTTCAGGCAAATTTGAATTAATAATGCGTAACCAATTAAGACCGATGATTTTATGCACTAATTCGTCTGAATATCTTTGATAAAGGCTTTCAATTATTTTCATCCAGCTTTCAGGGCCAGTAATTCCAAGTGGTAGGCTGTCAGTGCCGGCAAAATCACTGCCGAAACCGACATTGTTTTCTCCTCCTAAAGCTAGAACATGGTCGAGATGTCGAATAATATCATCCATTGTAGCCTGTGTCTTGCCGCTCAAAAACTCTGGGACGAAAGTTATGCCAATTAGACCTTGGTTAGCAATGAGGGCCTTGATTTGACAATCAGTAAGATTACGCTGATGTGGGCAAAGTTGATAACAGTTAGCGTGGCTAACTACTATCGGTTTTGTAGCTACTGCCATTACATCCCAAAAACCTTTTTCGGCAAGATGAGCTAAATCTAAAATAACCCCTTTATCCAAACACCATTTTACCACAAGTTTGCCTATTTGGGTAAGTCCCTTTGCTGAACTGCCAGCACCAAGCCCATCTGCAACCAGGTTAGATCTGTTCCAGGTTAAGCCAATTAACCGATATCCTAAAACAAAGAGAGCTTCCAACTCAGCCAAATTTCCGGAAAACAGATCTAACCCCTCAATCCCTAGAATTATTCCATACTGGGTAGAAAATGGCCGTTCCGTTAAAATTGGTAGATTTAGCCTCCTGGCAATTCTTCTAGAGATATCCCACAATGAGAACAAGGTTGACCATTTTGATTCCTTTACCAGCATTGAATCTGAGAAAAAAGTATTTAACACCTGAATATACCGGCCTTCCACAGGTCTAGAATCTATTGCTGGTTTTTGCCCTTGAAATTCGGCCCAGGGGGCATCACAATGGCCATCAAACAGTAAAACCTTTGAATAGTCCAACGCATCACGCCTCCTTCCCATAAAATAGAAAAACCTGTTTGTGGAGACAAACAGGTCAAATATCTTGAAAAAAATATTTTATCTGGGCTCTACTATTAACTTTATGGCTGTTCTTTCTTCACCGTCGATAATAATATCGGTGAAAGCTGGAATGCAAATAAGATCCATACCGCTTGGAGCAACAAAACCCCGGGCAATAGCAACCGCTTTTACAGCCTGGTTGATCGCTCCAGCTCCTATGGCTTGAATTTCGGCACCGCCCCTCTCACGCAAGACCCCCGCTAATGCACCTGCTACAGAATTTGGATTAGACTTTGCTGAAACCTTGAGGACTTCCATTTACACAACCTCCTTACAAAATAGGGATGTAATTTTTTTCTTTTGTTCCCAATTATAAATATTCGCCAACAATGAAAAAATTCCTTTTTGTAGCTCGAAGATTTCAGAAATTTTTTACAACATTTTTTCTATTTCATTTAAAGTAGTTATTGCAAGAGCATTACCAGTCCCCTCATCTATCTCCAAGATTGCACCATTAATTTGCCAGGGACCACTGGCGACCTCAAATTTTTGTGGCAGCTGGGTAATAAATTTGCGGATGACAATTTCGGGTTTTACTCCGAGGACAGAATAGTATGGTCCGGTCATTCCCAAATCAGTAATGTAGGCTGTTCCTCTGGGGAAAATTCTGGCGTCACAGGTAAGTACATGGGTGTGCGTACCGCATATTGCCGAGACCCGCCCATCAAAATACCAGGCCAGGGCCTGTTTTTCCGAAGTTGCTTCAGCATGAAAGTCTATGATGATTATTTTGGTCTCTTTTGTTAAACTTGATATAACATTCTCAAGGGTTCGGAAGGGACAGTCAAGTTGCTCCCCCATGAAAACTCTTCCTGCTAGTGAAACTACCCCTATTTTGAGATTATTTTTTAAACGAAAGATGCCCCAGCCTGTACCTGGAGTACCAGGGGGATAATTAGCAGGTCTTAATATTCTGGCCTCTTTATCAATAAAATTATAAATTTCTTTTTTATCCCAGACATGATTACCCATTGTTAATACATCAATACCAGCGAGGAATAGTTCATCAGCTATTTCCCTGGTTATACCATTACCACCAGCTGCATTTTCTCCATTGGCAATAACGAAATCTATCTCGTTAGTTTTTATTATATCCTGTAACCTTTCACTGATCGCTCTTCTTCCAGGCCTGGAGGTAATATCCCCCAGCATTAAGATGCGCATTCCATTCACCTCAACTAATTTTTATTAAAAACAAATACTCTCCCATTTTCACGGAAAGCTACTAAAGGGACATCATTGCTAGCAGCTCCACCCAGATTCAGTAAAAAATTATTAATAATCTCTTCATGTAGCCAGAGTACATCTTCTTCAACACTTCCCATATCCTCTACCAGTAACTTTTCCTCATACTCTCTTTTTAGAAGTTCAATCAACACATTGAGTTCATTTTTTTCAAAAGTAGTTAAGTCCCTTTTAAATTCCACCAAGCTGATTCCATGCATAGACGTTATAGAGAGATCCTGGATTTTAGCAGTCTGATTATTTAGATACAGTACGGTATTAATATAATCCGATACTTTATTTTTAAATTTATTAAATTGCTTATCCTCTAAGGGTGTTCGGATGCCAAAGGCAAAGGTTATGACCATTTGTTTTGGCTCATATATAATCTTCAGTATCTCGGGATAGCGGATCAAGAAAGAAATCAGTAAACCAGCATTGTCGTTTTCCATTGTTAGATTTTGTTTCAACTGTGTCACCCTTCCCAATAAATAACCCTAAAATCATATTATCATATATAACCAAGGAGAACAACACAAGCAAAAAGGAGAAGGAACAACCTTCTCCTTTAAAGTTACTTGGCATAATCGATTGCTCGCGTTTCTCGAATAACAACAACCTTAATTTGACCCGGATATTCAAGCTCCGATTCGATCTTCTTGACAATATCACGTGCCAATCGAACAGCTGTTAAATCATCGATTTTTTCTGGTTTGACCATTATTCTTATTTCGCGGCCCGCTTGAATAGCAAAGGATTTTTCTACTCCATCGAATTCATTGGCTATCTGTTCTAATTTTTCCAAACGTTTAATATATGCTTCCAGTGTCTCGCGGCGGGCGCCAGGACGAGCAGCTGAAATGGCATCAGCTGCAGCAACAAGAACTGATTCGATAGTAGTTGCCTCAATATCCCCGTGATGTGATGCAATCGCATTAATAACTTCTTTGGATTCTTTATATTTTTTGGCGAGATCAGCACCAATTTCTGTATGGGAGCCTTCTGTTTCATGGTCAACAGCTTTACCAATGTCATGTAGCAAACCGCAGCGTTTCGCTAATGTAACATCCACACCTAGCTCACTGGCCATCATTCCGGCCAGGTGTGCCACTTCAATAGAATGCTTCAGTACATTCTGGCCATAACTTGTACGATATTTCAAGCGACCAAGCAGTTTGATCAATTCTGGGTGCAAATTATGAACTCCGACTTCAAACGCCGCCTGTTCGCCAGCTTCTCTGATCTGCCCCTCAACTTCTTTCTTGGCTTTTTCTACCATTTCTTCTATACGGGCAGGATGTATTCTACCATCCAAAATTAGTTTCTCTAAAGCGATTCTGGCAATTTCACGGCGGATAGGGTCAAACCCTGACAGAATTACTGCTTCTGGTGTATCATCAATAATAAGATCTATTCCGGTAAGGGTCTCCAGGGTCCGGATATTCCTACCCTCCCGACCAATGATTCTCCCTTTCATTTCATCATTAGGCAAAGATACTACTGAAACAGTAATTTCTGCTACATGATCAGCAGCACAACGTTGAATTGCCTGAGCAATAATGTTTCTGGCCCTTTTCTCAGCCTCTTCTTTGGCATTGGTTTCAATTTCTTTTATCAAGACTGCTGCATCATGTTTTACTTCCTCCTCAATTTGGCTGAGAAGCAGGTTTTTGGCTTCTTCCGAAGTTAAACCCGAGATTCTTTCCAGTTCTTGCTTTTGGGTTAACAGAATATTTTCCAGTTCGCTTCTTAAATTGTTTATTTCTTCCTCTTTTTTGCTCAGTAGTTCTTCTTTTTTTTCTATGTTCTCCAGTTTTCGATCAAGGGTTTCTTCTTTTTGGGTTAAACGCCGTTCCATCCGTTGGATTTCTGCCCGGCGTTCCTTGTTTTCTCTCTCGACTTCCTGTTTCATTTTCAGGATTTCTTCTTTGGCTTCAACAAGAGCCTCTCTCTTTTTAGCTTCGGCGGCCTTTTCAGCCTCTTCGAGGATTTGTTTGGCTTCCGATTCAGCTTCCCCTATTTTTTTCTCAACGACATTCTGTCGGTATTTATAACCTCCCCAAAAAGCCAGAATAGCGCTGATAATGGCTAGTCCAATCCATAGTTCTATCACTTCGTCACCTCCAATGGATAAAAAAATAAACACCGAGCATTTCTCGGTCAATGTTATGCCTTTTCCTGTGGATAGAGTATGCCACTCTTAAAAGATTGTAAATTATTCCTGCTGATTTGTCAAGTTATACCCTAACTCAGCAAAGGCTCTGTTGATTAGTGAGTAAGAAAAACCCTGATTTAATAAATAACGATATATTCTTAGCTTTGCTTTATTATCTCCTTGTTTCATGCGTTTTTTTATAATATTTTTAACTTTTGTTTTTAGCTCTTCTTCAGTTAGATTATTTATCATTGCTTTAATAAATTCTTGATCCAATCCTTTCTCTTTGCTTTTGTTTAATATTTTTGTTGGACCAGCATTACTATAATTCCACAGCTCGTTGAAATAGGTTTGGCTCACTTTACAATCATTTACCAGGCCTTCTTCCTCCAGCTGGCTAACAACCTGATTTGCTAAATCGGAAGAAAAACCCTTTCTTTTTAATTTTTCGGTTATTTCCTTGCGCGTATGATCTTTTAAGGCTAATAATTTCAGGGCCGCCTGGTAAGCAGCCCTGAAACTTTTATTTTCTATGTTATTCATTTAGGATAACCTCCGCTGGGCTTGTTATATCAGCCCCTGCCAGAAGTTTTTGTTTAATTTTCTCTTCGATTTCCTGTAACAGCTCGGGATGCTCCTTTAAATATTCTTTAACATTTTCCCGGCCCTGGCCTAAACGCTCTCCTTCGTAGGAATACCAGGCCCCGGACTTTTTGATAATATCTATTTCCGTTGCAAGGTCAATTACGTTCCCTTCTCTGCTAATACCTTCACCATACATAATATCAAAATCCGCTTGTTTAAAGGGAGGAGCAACTTTGTTCTTTACTACTTTTACCCTTGTTCTGCTACCTACAACATCATTACCCTGTTTAATGGCCTCAACTTTTCTAACTTCCAGGCGGACGGAAGCATAAAACTTTAAAGCCCGACCACCGGGGGTGGTTTCCGGGTTCCCAAACATGACCCCAACCTTTTCACGGATTTGGTTGATAAAGATAGCAGTGCATCTGGATTTACTGATGGCTCCAGTTAATTTCCTTAAAGCCTGACTCATTAGTCGGGCCTGTAAACCTACATGGGAGTCTCCCATTTCCCCTTCAATCTCAGCGCGGGGGACTAAAGCTGCAACTGAGTCAACTACCAGCACATCAATAGCACCGCTTCTTACTAATGATTCAGCGATTTCCAGGGCCTGTTCCCCAGTATCAGGCTGTGATACTAACAGGTTATCTACATCAACCCCTAGCTTTCTCGCATAAACCGGATCTAAAGCATGTTCAGCATCGATAAAAGCTGCAATACCGCCGTTCTTTTGTGCTTCTGCAATTATATGCAGAGCAACAGTGGTTTTGCCGGATGATTCCGGGCCATAGATTTCTACCACCCGACCGCGGGGAACTCCGCCTACCCCTAATGCAATATCAAGGGAGAGGGCACCAGTAGGTATTACTTCAATATTCATTTTATTACTGGCTTCACCCAACCGCATAACCGCTCCCTTGCCAAATTGCTTCTCAATTTGACTCAGTGCAATTTCCAGTGCTTTTTGTTTATCCATTTATTTTTTCCTCCCATCCCCTGAACGGATGTTTGTTTTTATTTTATCAGTTCCCATTTCCCTGGTCAAGCTTTTTATTTCTGGCGATTCCGAGCAGGTTCGACATTGATTCGGCGTCCTCTTAAATAAGTTTTTTGCAAACAGTAATAGACTTTTTCAGCAATATCCTGCTGTATTTCGACAAAACTAAAGCGGCCCAGCAAACGAATGTTACCAATTTGTTTCTCTTCAATGCCAGCTTCTTCAACAATAAAAGAAATTAAATCCTTAACAGTAATTTCATCTTCTTTACCAACATTGATAAAGAATCGAACCATGCCTGGACCCGCTCCAGTGTTCTGGAACAAGGAATCGTCATCATTGTCCTCGATTTCATTGACTACAGTTTCTGCAGGCTCAATCCACCCAAATAATAGAGCAGCGGCAATATCCCTTAGCTCATATCTGGTTGTTAGCTCTTCAATGATCGGATAGTAATCTTCGAGTTTCAAATTGGACACAATTTGTTCAATTCGAGCAATTACATTTTCTTTTCTTCTTTCAGCTATGTCAGCCAGAGTAGGCAGCTTTTCCTTGCGAATCAAAGTATTGGCAAGTTTTTCAATCAGTCTTAGCTGTTTATATTCGCGGGGAACTACCAGGGTTATAGCAGTGCCTTGCCTGCCAGCCCGACCGGTACGACCAATTCTATGCACATAGGATTCAGGATCTTGTGGTACTTCATAATTGATAACATGACTGACATTGTCCACATCGATCCCGCGGGCAGCCACATCAGTAGCTACCAAAAACTCCAGTTTTCCTAGACGAAAAGAGTTCATAACCTTATCCCTTTGGCTCTGAGTTAAATCACCATGCAATCCGTCTACCGCATAGCCTCGGGCTTGTAAACTACCTACTAAGTCATCTACTCCTTTTTTAGTCCGACAAAAAATAATAGCCTGTGTAATTTGAGAGGCATCTAAGATCCGGCATAAAGCTGCAAGGCGTTCGTTTTCTCTTACCTCATAGTAGATTTGTTCAATTAATGGTACTGTGAGTTCATCTTTGCTAACAGTAATCCATTCTGGTTCATTAAGGTATTTTTTAGCCAAACTCAATATCGGTACGGGCATAGTTGCTGAAAACAATAATGTTTGTCTTGTTTCGGGCAAAAATTCAAAAATGGTCTGGATATCATCAATAAAACCCATATCCAGCATTTCATCAGCTTCATCCAGAACCACCATCTTGACATTGTTAAGAATTAGAGTCTTACGATTTAAATGGTCTAATATCCTGCCAGGAGTTCCAATGACAATCTGTACCCCTTTTTTCAAGGCATGAATTTGTCTCTCAATAGGTTGTCCACCATAAATCGGCAAAGTTTTTACTTCTTTAAACTTGCCAATCTTACTAATTTCTTCAGCAACCTGGATGGCCAATTCCCGGGTAGGAGTTAAAACCAATGCCTGTACTCCTTTATAGCGAGGATTGATTTTCTCCACAATCGGAATACCGAAGGCAGCAGTTTTCCCTGTTCCAGTCTGAGCTTGACCAATAACATCTTTATTGGCTAATAAGGGGGGAATTGCCTGGGCCTGAATTGGCGAAGGCTCTTCGAACCCCATTTCTTTGATAGCGCGATATACGTTTTTGCTTAATTGTAAATTTCCAAAAAAGTATTTTTCCTGTGACATTTACTAACTCCTTTCATTAAGGTATCTATTTGTTATGATCTGGTAAAGCAATTTCAAACCGTGAGCAGCTGCTTTTTTACGTATTTCTGCCCGGTCGCCTTTAAAGAACTGCTTTTCCACATAGGTGAACTCTGCAATTGCAATACCAAAATAAACTAGTCCCACTGGTTTATCAGGGGTAGCTCCACCCGGTCCTGCTATGCCTGTTATAGCAATTCCGCAATCAGCTCCAAGTCGTTCCTTTACTCCCTTTGCCATTTCCCGGGCACAAGGGGAACTGACAGCACCGTACTTTTCGATAGTTTCTGTTTTAACGCCTAATAAATTTACTTTAACATCATTGGCATAAGCCACTATACCGCCCGAGAAATATTCAGAACTGCCGGGGAGATCGGTAATCTTGGCAGCTAATAATCCACCTGTACAGGATTCAGCAACCGCTAATCTCATGCTATATTGATTTAAAATTTGCGCAACTTTTTTATTGATAACCTCTACAGAACGCGACATCTTTTACCCTCCAGCCTGATATGTAATAATTTTATCATAATCCGCAGATATGGAAAAGCCTTCTTTCAGCGTTACTTGCCGAAAGAAGGCAGCAGGTTGTAAAATTCATCGCCCGTTAGAGTTTCTTTTTCTAAAAGAATATTGCTTAATTGAACTAAATCATTTTGATAATTACTAAAAATCTCCAAAACTATTTGTGATTCCATTTCCGCAATATCATTAATCTTTTCAGTTATGATTTCTTCCGGAATCCTTTCAGGATCGACCAACTTTAAGCCACTCATTCCACAGTAAATGAGTTCCTTGATGTACAATAGAGCCTGTTGATAGTCCCCTTTGCTGCCCGTACTCTTTTCACCGAGAATAGTTTCTTCCGCCAACCCCCCGGCTAATAACACCCTGATTTTCTTTCTAATTTCACTTTCAGTTTTGATTGGCTCATCCTTTTCTGGTATTTGTCTGATAAAGCCTAATGCTTTGCCTCTGGGGACAATCGTAATCTGAGCTATGCTTTTGGGGAAATAAAATTCAGAAATAAAAGCATGACCTATCTCATGGACTGCGATTCTGAATTTTTCAGCATCACTTAATAGTGTGTCTCTGTGTTCACCTAAAAGAATTTTGTCAATCGCTTTTAAGAACTCCTCCTGCCCAATATGTTCTTTTCCGGAACGCAAAGCATAGATAGCCGCTTCATTAGCTACACTGGCCAATTGCGCTCCAGAAAAACCATAAGTTTGTTTAGCAATTGCATATAGATCCAGGTCAGGGCTGACAGGCTTGTTGCGTAAATGTATTTTTAAAATTGCTTCCCGCCCTTTAATGTCAGGTAAGCTTACTTCCACATGGCGATCAAAACGGCCAGGCCTTAATAGAGCATCGTCTAAAAGGTCAGGGCGGTTGGTTGCACCAATAACCAGAATGTGAACACTATCCTCCGGTTGGCAGCCATCCATTTCTACTAATAACTGATTCAATGTTTGGTCATACTCAACCTGATTGGCAACTCTGCCTCGTTTGCCCCCCACAACTTCCATTTCATCAATAAAAATAACCGCATGTTTTTTCTTTTCTTTCCTCGCTAGTTTACGGGCATCATTAAATAGGCGACGTACCTTTTTGGCACCATTACCGGCGAAAATTTCAACGAACTCAGATCCTGCAACAGAAAGAAAAACCGAATCAGTATAAGTTGCTGCCGCCTTGGCTAACAATGTTTTTCCGGTACCTGGAGGACCAGTTAACAAAATACCTTTGATTGGCCGGATACCCAGTCTTTGTACTTCTTGAGAAAGGTTAAGAAAATCCAGAGCTTCTTGTAGTTCTTTAATAGCGCGTTCCTGACCGCCAATATCGCTGAATTGTACCAGCTCATACTTTTTTTGGTTACTGAAAGGTAACCCGGGTATCAAATTTTTCATTAACAAGTACTGATAACCCAGCGCAAATATAGCTAACAGTAAAATCAAACCCAAATATTCCCGGACATATAACCAGGTGTAAAGTCCTATTGCCAGTATTGGTCCGTTTATATATAGAATCAATCTGTTCATGATATCCCCCTTCACCATAGAAATTAGCTGCTTGATAGTAAATTTACCGGTATCAATTCCACCAGGAAATTTTTATTTTGTTTCAAAATTAGCAGGGTTCCCTTATCGGTAACAACAATTTGCCCCTGTATGCGCTGTTGTGATAAATGCTGAACCAGCTCTTCAGCAGCAGTTAATTTCCTGTTTATTAATAATTCCAATATTTTATTCTTGTGTTTTTGCCAAAAAGTATCAATTTGCTTATTGCTTTCGGAAATAAAATAAATTTTATAATCAGGCGGTGTATTTTCTAAAATATTAACCAGGTTTTCAGAAAGGGTTGAAGAGAAGTTAAGCTTAATGTTAATTTGCTGGTCATTTACTTTTACTTGCATTACAGAAGGATTGTCCTTAAAAAGCTTTTCAATATTATTTTGGTTATATAAAAACAAGAGTCCAAAAATCATTACTCCCGTGAGCAAATTCACCAGGATAACCTTTTTCATAATATCACCTCAAAATTATTATAAAGAAAGATTTATTTATTTTCTTTATGATTTTAGAGGTAATAAAGGTAAAAAAAATAACCCCTGTTTTTTTCAGGGGTTAATGCCAATTTATTTCAGCGACAAATCCCAGCCATCTACTTCCTGGATGATTTTATAATTGGTTAAATCAAAGTGTATTGGTGTAACAGCAACATATCCTGCTTCAATCGCCCAGATATCTGTGTCTTGACTGGCATCTAGATCTATCGGTTCCCCGCCAATCCAGTAATAAACCCTGCCGCGCGGATCTCTTCGCTCGTGAAAAGCATTTTGATATCTTCTTTGACCCAGTCTGGTTACTTTTATTCCTTTCAGTTTATCCAGCGGCAGTGGCGGTACATTTACATTGAGAATAGTATCTTCTGAAATCCCATGTTCCAATAATTTTTCAACCATGTAGGCAGCGACTTTTCCAGTAGCTGCAAAGTTGAAGTCTTGATAGCTGGCCAATGAGACAGCAATTCCCGGGACTTCGTTTATAATAGCCTCAATGGCTGCAGAAACTGTGCCAGAATACAGAACATCCGTGCCCAGATTAGGGCCCTTGTTGATCCCGGATACAACTACATCAGGACGACTACCCGCAGTCAAAACCTCAATTCCTAGCTTTACACAATCGGCGGGTGTACCTTCAACTGACCAGGCTTGCACCCCGGTAATGCCAAAATCAACCTGTTCTACTTTCAGGGGCCAGTGAACAGTGATACCATGTCCTGTTGCACTTCTTTCCCGATCAGGGGCGACAACAAAAATTTCACCAAGGGGCTTTAGTGCTTCTACCAGGGCCCTGAGACCAGGGGCCCAGATCCCATCATCGTTGCTGATCAGGATACGCATTTATTTTCCCCCTATAACAAATATCTGAGATAAATATATGCTGAGCTGATAATTATCGAGACTATCATCAGGGGAAAAGCAATTCGCATAAAGCCAACAAATGTCATAGGATAGCCCTGACGTTCAGCCATCCCTGCCACAATAACATTGGCTGATGCACCGATAATGGTACCATTTCCCCCCAGACATGCTCCTAAAGACAAAGCCCACCATAAAGGTTCAATATTGCCCATGTTCCCCAGCTGGCCCATGGTTTTGATGAGCGGAATCATGGTAGCAACAAAGGGAATATTATCTACAAAGGCGGAAGCAATGGCAGAAACCCATAAAATTAACATTGCAGCAAAGGTGAGATTACCTTCAGTTATTTCCAGAGATTTTTCAGCCATGGCTTTGATTATTCCTACTTCTACCAACCCCCCTACCAGGATAAATAGTCCAATAAAGAAGAAGAGGGTTGGCCATTCTACCTCATGGAAGATTTTTTCCATATCAACTTTGCTAATTAACATCAAGAGGGTTGCACCAGCCATGGCAATTGTTGCAGATTCCAGGTGGAAGATTTGATGGGTAGCAAATCCAGCAATGGTTAAAGCCAAAACCAGCAGGGATTTTTTCAGAAGTAAAGGGTCTTTAATCTCTTTATAGGGATCAAAAGCCATTAAACGGGACTTTAGCTCAGGAGCAACATTTAAGTCTTTACGGTAAATCCATTTTAATAAGTAAATTGTTACAATAAAAATAATAATTATTACTGGTGTTAAATTCCAGATAAAGGCATTGAAAGTTAGCTCTTTAACCTGGCTGCCAATCATAATATTAGGAGGGTCACCAATTAAAGTAGCTGTACCACCGATATTAGACGCCAACACCTGGGATATTAAAAAAGGAATTGGATTAATTTTCAGTTCTCGAGTTATAGAAAAGGTGACTGGCACGATTAATAATACCGTAGTTACATTATCCAGAAAAGCAGACAGTACAGCAGTGATCGTCGCTAATGCCACCATGATAGCCATAGGTTCTCCTTTTGCCCAACGCGCTGCCACAATTGCCAAATATTGAAAAACCCCGGAGTGACGGGTTATACCGACAATGATCATCATCCCAGTCAACAGTCCTAAGGTGTTGAAATCAATATGATGCAAAGCTGTTTCTTGAGAGAGTGTGCCCATGATAAGTAAAACTGCCGCACCCAGGAGGGCCACAACCGTCCTATGTAACTTTTCCGAGATAATCACAGCATAGGTTAACAGAAAAACAATCCCGGCTACCCAAACCTGATTCATACCCATTCTCTCCTTTATACCTCATAGATAGACAAGGTCATAGTTTTTTCTTCTTTATTTAATGTTAGACCAAACATCACCTTTTTGTGTTTAAGGTTTTTATTAAGAAAATCAACTATATAGATCATTTCAGGATTAGCAGGTACTGTCTTAGTTGCCAGTAAAATGAGTTTATCCTTTTCCATTTCACTCATTTTCTCTTCTCCTTACTTTTGTTAATTGCTGTTAATCAGACTAAATGCTTCCGCACGGGTAGCATTATTAGTTTTAAAAATTCCTCTTACAGCTGAAGTGGTTGTATATGAGCCAGGTTTTTTAACTCCCCGCATGGTCATGCACATATGCTCTGCTTCCACAACTACCAGGACGCCCCGGGGCTGAAGGCATTCCATAATAGCATCTGCGATTTGACTGGTCAAACGTTCCTGAAGCTGAGGACGTTTAGCATACCCTTCGACAACCCTGGCTAATTTCGACAGTCCAGTTATTTTCCCTTTAGCTGGTATATAGGCTACATGAGCTTTGCCAAAGAAAGGCAAAAAATGATGTTCGCACATGGAATAAAATGGTATATCCTTGACTAAAACCATTTCATCATGGTCTTCAGTAAATAAAACCTGCAAATGTTCCCTGGGGTCATTTTCCAGTCCATGAAAAATCTCTTCGTACATGCGAGCTACTCTCTTGGGGGTATCCCTTAATCCTTCTCTTTCTGGATCCTCCCCTATTGCCTCCAAGATCATTCGCATAGCTGTTTCAATTTTTCTGATATCCATACTTCCACCCTTTCTATAATACCCCCAGAATCTTGTGAGTCTGAGGAATTATTCTTACCTCCCGATAAAATGGCTTTAAAATTTCTTGCCATTCTATCCATCGATTGGCCGGCGGTAATTCTGAACCAGTTTGGGGTTGTAATACTATATCAATTGCTCTGGTACGTTCAGGCCCTAGCTGGGCAACTTGACCGATTTCTCGCCTGTCCGTCCTGCTATTAACTACTACTTTAATAAAACAGGATTTATTCATCGCTAATTCTAAAAATTTTTGGTGCTCTTCCCAGGGGGTCGGAGCTCCAGTAGCTGATTCCAGTTTAATATCCATAGCAATAATGTCAATGTAATCTAGAACTTGTTTAAGGTTATGTACCAGTGTACCATTAGTTTCTAAATAGATTTTCCACCCCATTTGTTTTATTTTAGGTAAAAATTCTTGCAGAAAATCCGAGTGTAATAGGGGTTCACCACCCGTCAAACTCAAAGAATGATGTTTATCCGGATTAAATTTTTTTATTTGTTCTAGCAACTGTTCTACAGTAACTGGATTTGTTAATATGTTCCAACAACCCGTACCTGGAGGGAATTCAACTTTCCAGGTTTCTTGCGCATGCAAGGAATAACGGGTATCACAATATGCACAAGCAAGGTTACAACCGGCAAAACGAAGAAATAACTGGCGTAAGCCTACGACAGTACCCTCCCCTTGAAAGGATGACATCATTTCGATCAGAAAAGCTGCTTGCATTAATTAACTCCCCTTACTTTACAGCGGGCCAGCTTAATCGATTCAACTTCATTTGCCAGAGCGATCATTACCTGCTCTGCAAATTCTTCAGTATTTTCAATCCCTAATTCTCTCAGGCCGACAGTAGCGACTGGAGTTCCTTCTGTTTCTAGATTCAATCCAGTATGAATCAGGCATGATACCGGACTTAGAGTAGCTATTGACACCGAAAGTTTCTTATTTTCTAAATACAAGTCATCTCCTTTACGTTTTATTCCTTTCACGCCGTAATACTCCAGTTGTTCTTTAATAATAGCAATGAATAAGCGTTGAATAATTACCATTTTCTCCAGATCTAGATGAAAAATTTCAATAATAAAATGTAACATCCTGGGGCTATATATCCAGTCCTGAGCCAAAACGTCTTCTAAATCCACCATTTCAGATAATTCAACACGACAGGGACCGATAAAAGCTACGATACTATCGCCTTGAACTCTAAAATTGCGATATGCAAACAGCGATGAGAGCTGTTCTCCATTATATGTAAGCTCATGTTTAACCAGATATGTTTTCATTTTTACCCCTCCGATAAATAGCCCATGCTGTAGGGGATTCCCAAACTTTAACCCATCCTAATGCAATTTTTTTATCGGGCCATTCCTTTTTTATAACCTGATTTATTTGATGATACAAATAGAAAGCTAGGTTCTCTGCGGTAGGATTAAGCTCTCCTTCCCGAAACTCTGGTAAATCATTTATTAATTGATGATCAAGTTTTTTCAAATAACTGCGAACAATCTGTTTCAGTTTGCTGAAATCTATTAGCATCCCCAGGTCATCCAGTTCTTCGCCATAAATACCTACTTCTACAAACCAGGTATGACCATGTAATCTTGCGCAATCCCCGGGATAATTTCTAATGAGATGGGCCGCTGCAAAACTTTCCTTAATTGCTACTTCAAACACTTTTTTTCCTCCTTGTCCTGAGCGCCAACTTTACCACCCCTATATAGTATAACTACATTTACCCCTCCTTTTGCAAGTAAAAAATAAAACTTTGGAGGAAAATATCGTTTAATGTAGAATTTTTTCTTTGTAAAGGAGGCTTACTATGAGTAACCAAATATTCAGCGTAAAAAAAACTTGCCCGATATGTCATACAGTAGTTGAAGTTTATCGGGTAAAAAGCAGCAGTTATAGCCTTATTGGAAGAGACTCTGACTTTTGTCCCCAGTATAGTGGTATTAATCCCCTTCTTTATCAAGTAGCTGTTTGTCCCCAATGCCATTATGCTGCTCCCAGCAAAACTTTTGGAACCGATCACCCTTCCGAGGAAAAGGAAAGACTAAAAACTTTACTGCCTATATTAAAAGCTAAGGACCCTGAATTTAAGTTTGAGCCGAACTGGACATATGCTGCTATGGCTTTTGAGTTATTAATTCGCACTATGCAAATATGCAAAAAACCGCCCCATAAATTGGCTCCGCTATTTCTAAGAACAGCCTGGTGTTATCGTTTTTTGGGAAATCAAGAGAAAGAAATATTTTTTCTGGAACTAGCCTGTAAGCATTATGAAGAAAACTATTTAAATAGTTATACTCAGAATGAAATGTCGGAAGTAAGACAGCTCTATTTAATCGGTGAGTTAAAACGCAGACTGGGTAAATTTGATGAAGCCATTTTCTGGTTTAGTAAAGTTGTTTCCCATCCCCAAATTAAAAACGAACCTGAGGTAGAACGACTTGCGCGAGAGCAATGGTATATTACTAAAGAACAAAAACAGGAAAAAGATAACAAGAACTCGGCCCAACAACAAGCAAACGGCAATATTATGCCAAAAGAAATTAATTTAAACATAAAATTATATGAAAATCAGTACATTTGGCTAAAGTCATTTTTGCAAGAAATACCTTTACCTCCCCATCAAGCTATATCTGAATTTCTTAGTTTCTTGATCACTAGACTTCAAAAATCAGAAAATCTCAAGGACATCTATGATGAATTCAAAAACACCCTCTCCAGTTTTTAACTGGAAGAGGGTGTATTAATAATATGAATTGCACGTTTGATTGTTCTTTTTAACTCTGGAGAAACGTTAGGATCGTCAAGCATCTTCTGGAAGCTTTTAAGGGCCGGGGTGAATTTCAATTCAGCCAGAGTATATACTACTTTCTCCTGCACAATATAACTGCCGTTCTTTAACAGAGCGCTAAGGGCAAAGCCGCAACTTCGATCACCTATCATAGCCAGGGTTTCACAAATTGCCAGAATGATGGAAGCATCATCAGCTTGCAGTGCAGTGATTAAAAATGGTAATGCCTTTTGTTTGCCTAAATGTCCAATTGCATCAATTAGATAAATTTTTATCTCTTTGTCTGCCCTCGCATACCAGCTTTCCAGCAAAGGTAACCATCCTTGCCGATTACGATCTACAATTAAATCTAGTAAATACTTTATTTGTTCAGGATATAATCTGGCTAGAACCCCCATAGCTGAGTTGATGCCATGAGTTGGTCCACCTAATAACATACGGTCTTCGACTGTATTTATTATATCTTCTACAATCCAGGGGGTTATTATTTTACTCCCGGTTTTGTTCAGTTCTACTTGGCCATCTGCTTTTAGGTTTAACCAATTAGATGGAATCAAGTCAAGATCATATGAATCTTCTAGACTGTTTAGCAAACCTATACGGCATTTTTCCAGTTGTATAAGCTGGCTAAGATAAAAGTCCCAATCAGAATTGATGCCAACTAACCACAACTCTGTTCTAAATTGCCAGGTTAGCTGAAAGTCTTTATTGTCCTGCCATAATCTAATAAAATCGAGGATTTGTGGTTGCCACCTGGTGAGGAAATTGTACTGTTGCCGCCAGGCCATTTTAAATTTTGCCCAGATTTCCTCTGGCAAAGGAAAAGTTTCTGTCAAATAATGCATCGGCTGATCAAGCGCAATAGGAGATAACAAAAGAAACAAGAGGTCCTTTTCTTCGCCCTGTTCTGTCTGCCAGGGTGATATTTCAACCAATATTTCCTCAGCCATCCCCTGGCCTAGAACATTGGGGAAACCATGCTGGATCACAAACTTATCCTTTAGTAGCTCCTGGGCTAATACTGTATGCCACCAGGGCTCAAGCCGATGCAAAAACCAGAGGATATCTGGTAGCATGGTTTGCTCCAAATAGCCAACAGCTAACGGGCTTCTTGGTCCCCCCCAGCGATGGAAGCAGACATCCCGTACACTATTGGCTATTCTGTTCCAGTCTGGTGAAGGTCTGGGATTGCGCATATGCTTGCACTCCCTGTTTATAACCTAAGTTATAGGCATTAAGATTTATATCAAGCAAGTGGCTGGGAATTCTTTGCTGTAAAGCCTCTAAAATCGACGTGGAATCAAGCTCTTTTGTTAAGGCGGCAATCGCGCCTAGGGCTACAATGTTAGTTACAATTTCTTTACCGATATTTTCTTTAGCCAAACGGGTAAATGGAATCTTGAACAGCTGGCAATTAGTATTAACTGTATGGGGGACCAGGTCCTCATCGACTATTATGATTCCTCGCTCTTGGACGGAATTATGATATTTATCATAGGCCTCCTGAGACAAAGCCAATAATAATTCCGGCATTTCAACTTTGGGATAATCAATGGGCTCATCACTTATTTTAACTTCTGCCTTGGACGCTCCACCCCGTGCTTCCGGTCCATAGGACTCGGTCTGAACTACGTTTAGTCCCTGCCGGGTTGCGCCTTCAGCCAGCAAGATAGCTGCCAGAATTATCCCCTGTCCACCAGTACCTGATAAACGAAATTCTTTTAACATACTAGTTGTCCCCCTTTTGCCATCTGGCCTTTTGTGAAGCAATAAGCTCACCAAGTTCAGGCCGCTCCTCCTGATGTAAAATACCGATTAGGAACTTTCCTTCCGGTTTTACCCCCAGGTTTTTGGCTACATCAATATTCAATGCTCTTTCTTTTTGCCATTTCAGCATATCCGCCGGGTTGCCCATTCCATTTCTTCTGCCAAAGGCAACAGGACACTGAGTAATCACTTCTGTAACCGCAAATCCTTTGTGTTTTATTCCCTCGGCAATAAACTTTGCGGTTAACTGAGTATGATATGCTGTTGAACGCGCGACAAAGGTAGCACTAGCTCCTTTAGCCAGTTCAACCGTGTCAAAAGGCTGCTCGAGTTGTCCATAAGGTGCAGTGGTTGCTTTGCTTGTAGCTGGTGTCATAGGGCTTGCCTGCCCACCGGTCATTCCGTAGATCTGGTTATTAAATATTATGACATTCAAATCCAAATTGCGTCGGGCGGCATGGATAAAATGATTGCCGCCAATTGCTAATGCATCACCATCTCCCATTAAAACAAAGACTGATAAATGGGGCTTGGCCAGTTTAATACCGGTGGCAAAGGTTAAGGCCCGGCCATGGGTAGTATGAACAGTATTAAAGTCAAGGTAACCGCTGGCTCGAGCAGAACAGCCAATGCCGGAAACAATCACTACCTCATCCTGATTCAAGCCAGCCCTTTTAATGGCCCTGATAATGCCTGCCATGACCAAGCCATTGCCACACCCAGGGCACCAGATATGGGGTAAACGATCCAGCCGCAAAAATGGCTTCAGTTCAGTTAACATAAAGATCCCACCACCTTTTCCAAAATTTCATTAGGTGTGATCAACTCCCCATCAATCCGGTGAATGCCCTGTACCTTACAAAGGCCGGCAACAACTCTTCCTATTTCCCTGGTAATCTGGCCCTGGTTCATCTCGACAACAAAAACTCTTTTTTTATTCTTGACAATGTTCCTAAGTGAATTATCCGGTAATGGCCAGAGGGTAATCAAACGCACAAGTCCTACTTTTAAACCATTAGCTCTTAGCTTGCGCATTGTAGCAAACGCGGATCTGGCAGAACAACCATAGCTAACCAGTAGATAATCTGCATCATCAGCATAATAGGTTTCATAAAGCTCAATTTCCTGTCGGTTTAGTTCAACCTTCCGCTGAATTCTTACGAGCTGTTCCTCAATAAGTTTGGGGTTATTCGTAGGAAAACCTTTAACATCATGGACTAAACCCGTTATGTGATAACGATACCCATGCCCAAAAGGTGCCAGCTGAATTCGCCCTTTTTCATCGGCCCGATAGGGCTGATATTCTTGAGGTGAAAGAGCAGGAAGTGCTCGCTCTGCCTTTTGAGCGAAATTTAATTCTTCGGCTATATCTATGCTTTCCCGCATATGTCCAATAACTTCATCCATAAGTAAGATAACTGGCATAGATAGTAGTTCGCTGAGCTCTACCGCCTTTTTAGTCAGGGTATAACATTCTTCTACACTCCAGGGGGTAAGTACAAGGGCTGGATGATCTCCATGAGTGCCCCAGCGTGCCTGTTGTACATCAGCCTGACCAGGGGCCGTCGGGACGCCTGTACTTGGCCCCATGCGCTGCACGTTTACTATTAGACAAGGGACTTCTGCCATATAACCATAGCCAATATTTTCTTGCATCAAGGAAAAGCCTGGGCCGCTGGTCGCAGTCATGGCTTTTACTCCAGCCATACTCGCACCTAATACCGCCCCCATACTGGCAATTTCATCTTCCATCTGGATGTATGTGCCTTGATATTTTGGCAGTTCAGTTGCCATCATTTCTGCAATCTCGGTAGACGGGGTTATCGGGTACCCCGCATAAAATCTAACTCCCGCAGCCAGTGCCCCATAGACACAGGCTTCGTTGCCTTGTACCAGTTTTCTCCCGCTCACCCCTCATTCCTCCTTGAACACTTCAATAGCATAATCAGGGCAATGTTCACTGCACATTTTACAGTTAATGCATTTTTCAGGACTTACAGCCACTGCCTTTCCCAAAAGAGATAGTTCCAGGACATTTTGTGGGCAAAAAGCTACACAAATACCGCAACCTTTGCACCAGCGACTGTTAATTTCAATTTTAACCACTTTTTCCCCTCCCCGTTCTCTTTCTATACTTAATTATAATGTCTTTATTAGCAGAACAACAAGATAATTTTGTATTTTTTGAAAACTTTTTTTACATACTTTATATTTGACACCTATTTTTTGTATGGCGCATATATTGTCATTACTAGGGCAACAATAGTTAGTGGTGATGTTTATGGCCAAAGTTGTTGCCCTACTCCTGTTCCTGGCAGGAGTTGGCGCCACCCTCTACATTTTATACCGCTCCCTCTTGTCCCTCCTCAAAAACTAAGCCGGAGCCCCAGGCTCCGGCCTTTTTTCTAACTGGAATTTGACTTTTTACTAGCTCTTTGATAACCTTTTTGACGTAGTCTCTGTCTAACTACTTCAGCAGTTAATGGCGACCAGCTACTTCGGGCTTGTCGATCAACCTGACTTTCACAGCGGTCACAAATCGAACGGTCTTTAGGACGTTCTAGAGGTTCTTCACAAATTCTACACCACTGGCTCATAGACCTCATCCTTTCGCTCTCTTCTTACCAACAATATAGCTAGATAATATGGAATTTTCATTATTTTTTTCGCTAAGAGTTTTTTTTTACCTGTCCAGATGTCAGTACATTCGTTAGTAAACATATATAACCATTTAGACTGTAGATAATACCGTTTAGCGTGCAATTAGACAGCTAGCCTTAAATTGTCCTGTTTGATAAAAAGGAGCGATACATGAATGAACCAATTCCCTCCTCTCCCTGAAGAGTATACAACCAAAATGCAGTCCTGGCTTGGCAATGAGTTCACCGCTTTTCTTAACTCCTACTCAACAACCGCTCGGAAAGGGTTAAGGGTAAACCTATTAAAGATCCAAACACATACTTTGAAGCAAGAGCTCCACTTTTTAGAAGAACCGGTCCCCTGGTGTAAGGAAGGTTATTATATATCCCGGTCAGCGAAAGCCGGGAATCACCCCTATCACCAGGCAGGCCTGTATTATTTGCAGGAGCCAAGTGCCATGGCCGTTGTAAGTGCTTTAGACCCCCGGCCTGGTGAATGGATCCTGGATTTATGCGCTGCTCCTGGCGGAAAATCTACCCAAATAGCTGCCCGCCTGGGCGGTCAGGGATTGCTATGGTCTAATGAACCATCTGCAACCAGACTAAAAGTGCTGGCAGAAAATATAGAACGACTGGGAGTTGGTAACTGTATAATCAGCAACGAACTGCCTGCCAAACTAGCTCAAAAATTACCTCAGGTTTTTGATAAAATTGTTGTTGATGCTCCTTGTTCAGGGGAAGGAATGTTCCGCAAAAATCCTAGTTTGCGAGCTCAGTGGACCTGGCGCGGGGTGGAATTCTGTGCTGAACGCCAGAAAGAAATACTCTCTGCCGCTGTGACAATGCTCAAACCAGGAGGTACCCTGGTTTACTCAACTTGCACCTTTAACCCTTTTGAAAATGAAGGGGTAATTGACTGGCTTTTGACTCATTTTCCCGAATTAAGTCTAATTTCCCATCCAGATCCCTTACCTGTTTTTGATGGCGGACATCCCGAATGGCTTCTCTTAAATAATCGCGAGCTGGAAAAATGCACTAGATTGTGGCCTCATAAACTGGAAGGCGAAGGACATTTCATTGCTCTTTTGAGAAAAACAGAAACGGGTATCTCTTCAAAGATCCAACGAGCTAATGTTAATATAACAAATTCAGCTTTGAAAACGTGGCAAGCATTCGCAAAAGATTTTTTGGATAGCTGCCCAGAAGGATTTTATTTTGAAAGAAACCAGCATCTTTTCTGGCTCCCCTTACAGCCCCCTGATTTTAATGGGCTTAAAATTTTGCGTCCTGGACTGCTTTTAGGAGCATTCAAGAAAAATCGGTTTGAGCCTGCTCATAGTGCCGCTCTAGCCTGGCCGTTAATTAAAACAATTAATAATGTTGAATTTGGACCTGATGATCAACAATTATTCCAATACTTTGCTGGCCATCCTCTACCTGCTTCAGGCAATAAAGGCTGGCTAACTATAACAGTAAATGGTTTTCCAGTAGGCTGGGGTAAAGATGATGGACATTTAATTAAAAATCATTATCCAAAGGGATTAAGATGAAGCCCCGGCATTTTGCCGGGGCTTCTTTTACACTTCTGCACCAATACCGGTATTGGCCCGTACGTAGAGTTCTTCGAATTTCTCTTCGGCTTCCGGTTCACGATAGAACAAGCTGCCCAGATAGGCACCCAGGAATCCTAACGGAACAGAAACAATAGCCGGATTCTTCAGTGGAAAGATTGCAGTCTTTGGATCCATCACATTGGGGCCTAGCAGGAGGAAAATGATACAGGAAGCCAGGCCAACCAGGATACCGGTTACAGCACCACCAGTATTGAACTTCTTCCAGAATACCGAGAAGACAATAACCGGCACATTGGCAGAGGATGCAACTGCGAAGGCCAGAGCTACCAGATGGGCGACGTTTTGGCCTTTAGCTAGAAGCCCCAAAATTATTGCTACAATACCAACAGCTACAGTTGTTCTCTTCGCGACTTTAACCTGAGTAGCTTCATCCACATTGCCACCCTTAATTACATTAGTGTAAAAATCATAGGCAAAGGCACTGGATGCAGCCAGAGTCAAACCGGCAACTACTGCTAAGATTGTAGCGAAAGCAACCGCAGAAACGAAAGCTAAACCAGCTTCACCACCAATTGTATTAGGTCCACCGAATAGATATTGGGCCAGCATTGGAGCTGCCATATTACCGCCTTTTTCAGCAGCTTTGACCGCATCTGCTCCAACAAAGTATGCTGCTCCGAATCCAAGGAAAGTTGTCATAATGTAGAATGAACCGATTAAAATCATTGCCCAAACAACGGATTTCCGGGCCTCTTTTGCAGTAGGTACAGTATAGAAGCGCATGAGAATATGAGGCATTCCGGCAGTACCTAAAACTAGCGCTAATCCTAATGAGATTAATTCAATGGGATTCTTATATAATTTCCCTGGCTCCAGGAATGATTGGCCGTACTTCTGGCTTAAACCGCCAAAAAAGTCCACGAAATTGAAGTTAAATTTTACTAAAACCGCAAAGCTTAAAACAATTGCACAAGCCATTAATAATCCCGCTTTTATGATTTGTACCCAGGTGGTTGCCAGCATACCACCGAAGGCAACATATAAGATCATCATTATACCGATTATAATAATGGAGGTTTCATAGGATAAGCCGATTAGCATTTTAATTAAGCTACCTGCACCCACCATTTGGGCTAATAGATAAAAGGTGGAGATAACTAGAGTAGAAAGGGCTGCTGCAGTCCGCACCGGCTTGGGTTTTAAGCGGTAAGCCAGCATATCGGCCATGGTATATTTACCGCTATTTCGTAAGGGTTCGGCTACGACCAGTAGAACAGTAATATATGCTACCAGCCAACCTACAGAATACATAAAACCATCATAGCCATTTAAAGCAATGAGTCCAGCAATCCCCAGAAATGAAGCGGCACTCATATAGTCACCGGCTATAGCAAAACCGTTCTGAATACCACTTAAGCTGCGGCCAGCAGCATAGAATTCGGCAGTAGTTTTAGTACGTCGTGCTGCCCAGTAAGTAATAATCAGGGTAGCAAGAACAACAAGAGCAAATAGACCAAAAGTAATAATCTTCATCTACCCTTCCCCCCCTGTTGTTGCTTAATTTTTTCTGCCAGCGGATCAAAGGTATTATTAGATACTGAGCTATAAAGTCCGGCAATTATCCAGGCTACGAAAAACTGGGAAAGTGCAAATAAATAGCCAAAATTAATAGCACCAACAATCTTTGTTTTCATTAAGCCAGGGGCATAACCAGCTAAAATAGGAAGTGCAAAGTAATAAACAAAAGAAAATATGATGGTAGGAATCAAAAATTTTCCTTTGGCGTTAATAAGAGTTTTAAAATCAGGACTATCAGCGATTTTTTTCCATTCAGCCTGGGAACGTTTTGGATGTTCAATTACGTTCTGACCCATTCCAACCTCAGTATTAATGCTCATACTGCCACTCCTTTCTTAAATTAATTGAGGTTAGTTATTGTCTGCTACGGGCTCCTGGCCTCAAATTACCTCCTTTCCAAATACTGAATTGTTTAGTCATATTATAAGCCAGCCCCTAAAATTCGACGAGAAAAATCCCGGGAAAAAACAGAGATAGTCACTAAACTGCTCAAAAACATGAATATTTGTTAACTAAAACATTTAGCTACATTTAAGTTTTGCACTGAATTGCTATTCATATAAAACTTTTTGCCTTTCGCTCTACCATTTAGGGTAAAAAAAAGACCTATCCTATGTCTGGATAGATCTTAACATTCTCTTATATTGAGCAGGATTAACAGACTTAAAAAAAACTCTTCTCCCGCATATTTTACAAACTGGGCGTACCTGATTTGTGATTGGATCGCGTCGTTTAATGATTTTGGATTCATCATAATGTTCATATCCGCATTTGCATACTATGGACATTTGCTGATGTAACCTCCTTGGCATTAAAATGCAGGAATTAAGGTCAGCAAAAAGAGCAACCCTCCCAGACTACTCATAACCGCTCCAAAAGCTTTATAACCAAAGGAAGTTTTTCCACTTAATCCAAAGAAAAAATATATACCTGCAGCAAACATAACTCCGCTAATAACTGTTCCATACATATGGGCCATTAAAGTTGACCAATCCATGCTATTTCCCCCTTTTATTTCTCTTATTTCAATTATAGTGACAATTCTGGCAGTTCTACCATCCTCTGATTGTGCCAAAAAAAGACTACCCCGGAGGGTAATCTTTTTGCTCCAGATGAACTAAATATTCTATATGCTGAGATTTTCGTGAACAGAAGGATATAGAAATTTAAGGCAGAAAAATGCCAGGATTACGAATAAGAAACTGATAATAGCCAACCAGGCTGATTTTTTGCCACGCCAGTTTTGCGTTCTCCATAAATGTAAGTACAATCCGTACACAAGCCAGGAGATCAAAGCCCAGGTCTCGATGGGATCCCAGCCCCAGAAACGCCCCCAGGCTTTATATGCCCAAACTGCTCCTGAAGCAATCATTACAGCAAGGTTAAAGAATCCTATACCTGCAAGCCGATATTGCCATTTCTCGAAAATCTCTTTTCTTTCACGCAGATATAGAGCAGCAGCTACAGCCGAAAGCAAACAGGAACCATAGGACAGTTTAGCAAAGAGCACATGTATGATCAGCCAGTAAGTAGCATATGAAGGTGGAAGTTCTGTTTGCTGGGGGGTTTGGAAGACAGCATAAGCTATAACTACCATAGCCAAAGGATATACGATAAGGGCGCCGTTTTTTAGTTCAGGTAACTTATAGCTTAAAATACCGAAAAACAATAAGGCTACCCACATGTCAGAAATTAATACTTCATAAAAATTATGATAGGGGCCATGATTAACCTCTATCCAGCGTAGAATTAACGCTATAGTATGAAAAACAAAGCCGATTATACCTGAATAATTACTAAACCTAAGCAGAATGGGTTTATACCAGTAGCTGTGAACAACCCAAAAAACAAAGGCGACACCATAGAAACTAACGCTTGTCCATAAATTTATTACTTGAAGTTTAAACATGTTATCCCTTCTTCCAAAGCAGTGGTAGATAATGATAGGCGCTACCAATAATCAGCAAGAGAGTTCCTGGCCAGATTATACTATTGCCTGGCTGGTATTTAACAGAAAACGCCAGCCAGTATGAGGTTTCAAGCCATTTAATTTGTTGTCCATTAATGAATACTGTTTGTCCTTGACTTAAAACTTTCTCTTTTGTTTCTTTTCCTTGTTGATAGATTAAAATCAATTTTTGCTCTTTCAGCTGGCCTTTTAGGTCTAAATCACCAGTTTTTAAATTTCCTTCGTACACTTCCTGGTTATTTAATTTTTTAGTTTGTAGACTCCAGTGAATCAGTTCATCCGTTAACTCTAATACAGGAGCATAGCCTCTTTCCAAAGGCCAGAAATAAAGGCCGTTTGACTGAAATGAATTTACATAATCAAAAGGTATCTGAGCTATGGCGTTGTTTTTCCTGTTTACTACCAGTAAATTTCCATACTTAACTTTAGGTTTACCCTGATCCATTTCTACTTTTATATCTTGGAGCGTGATTTCTAAATCCCCTTCCCACGGGGAAGCAAATTTGCCCTCCCGATAATTTAATAAATTGCTTTTATCAACAATCCTGGTTTGTCCAATCCCCAGTTGTAAAATACCTTCTTTTCCCCAGAAAAAATTGATACCATTTCCCAAAAGGACTAATACTAGTCCAATATGAAAGAGCGCTAAGCCAATTTTGTTTTTACGATAATTAACCAATTGTTTAAGGGTACAGGCTGTAAGATTGAAAAAAAACAATATCCCTAAAATAAAAAACCAAATAGAATCCAGCAGCTTCTTTTCAGGTTTAAGCATAGCGATAATCAAGAAAATACAATAAACTAATATGATTAAATTAGCTAATCGGATACTGGATAATACTCTTAACATACTAATTACTCTCCATTAATTTGAATGTGCACTGCAAAGATTAGTATCATTAACCCGGCAGTTATTTGCACTATAGTTACCACTACTTTCTTGATAGTAAGTAATTTTGGCAATACTACTTTTGTAGGGATTGGATTCCAAACTGGTGTTCAGAATCAGGTGTTTATTGCTATTAAGACCGTGTACTACCGCAGAATGACAATACTGGCAGCGAATGCTGTTTAATTTATCCGTGTGATAAGCATGCAGATTGCCTCTATTACTATTATAAAATCCTGTGAGATTTGAATCTCTGTAAGGATCTCTTTGGGCATAAGCGTTATAATTATGACAGCGAAAACATAAATGCTGGCTGTTTCCAGTTCCTGTATTATTATCATAAAGTCCTTTTAAAATCTTAACATTTGTAGAGCCATGAGGTCCTCTGGCTGCACCTGAAACCGGAGAGCCATGACAATCAGTACAGAAGATCCTGGTACTTGCGGAATAGCCGGAAACAAAAATTCCCTTTGTGTTGGGACTATCTGCTTCTACTGGATGAAAAGCCTTATTATTAGGATTAAATTCCCTGGCAATATCCCGTAAAGTTAAAGCAGCATGGGTTGGGTTGGCTGGATCCCAGGTTGAGTGACAGCGATAACATAGTTCGTATTGATACGAAATACTTATTTTATAATTCCAGTCCCCTTCTGCGACCTGACTCCAGGCTGGCCGCGCAGGTGGTGCAACTCCGCGGCTATAAGACAAAGCACCTGAAGCAGCTGGCGCAAGGGGACGGTTATCATTAACATTATGAGGGTTATGGCAATCAACACATCTCAGTTTATCAGAATTACCAGCCAAAGATATGCCTGCCACCGGGTGAAAGGAAATGGTGCCAGCTGCAAAAAGTGATTTAATATTATAATTGCTGGCAGATCCATCATGACAAGTAAAGCAAAGAGTTGAAGTAGAACTGTTACGCACCAGTCGATACTCCGGTGCCTGGTGCAGTTGGTGACATATTCCACATTTTGCAGTACTGGTAGAATAATTGCGATGAGGCACAAAATAATCCGAAGTTCCTGTCGCAAAAGACCATTGAAAATTTCCTGGAAGTGGATTATTATTGCTATCTTTAATCCCAGAAACTCCGCCAATAACAAAAACAGTATAGACTTGATTAGTATTCAATTTTGTTGATGCAGGATTTAATGTCAGGGTAGCCACCCTGGTATTACTATCATAAGTGACAGTTGTATTTAGTAAATTATTATTACTATCCTTGAGATAAAAAGTACTTGTATTAATTGTAGCAGCATTCATAGGCCGGTCAAAGGTAATAGTAATAGGGGATTTAACGGTATCAATGCCTGCCCCTTGATCTCCTGCCAGGGGCCTGTAATTTATAATTAATGGATAGTCAGGGGCTGCCATAACCGGAATTATGGGTAAAAATGAGAAAAAAAACAATAAGATAATCTGAAAAAATTTTTTCATTTTCTATCGACCTCAATCCTCTGTACTATCCGGTTATTTTCTTTGTCTGCAATTAGTACTTCGTTACCGAAAACCCTTACGCTATTTGGGAAATATAAGAACTGGCCAGTTGACAGCTCATTAATTTGTTCAACAATTTTATATTCCTTATTTAAGATTAAAACAGAATGATTAAAAATGTCGACGGCCCAAAGCAAATCGCGGCGCTCATCCCATGCCAGACCGCGTATTTGCTTGCCTCTTAAGGTGGGGATATCCCCTAGCCAACTGCCATTTATATCGAAAATATCTACTTCCTGGTTGCCAAAATCGCTGACATAAATTCGTTTGTTCCCTTGATCATAAGCGATACCGTAAGGATAATAGACCTGGCCTTTTTCATGGCCCGGCTTAGCGATTTTCTGAATGATATTACCCAGGTTATCCAAAACAATTACCTGATGGTAAAAAACATCAGCCACAAATAATCGCTCTTGGTTGTCTCCTGTAATAAAAACAGGTTTAACTATAGCCCCATTTGTTGATAAAAATAGACGATTGATCAAATTTCCATTTTTATCTAATATCAGTATTTGATTACTATTTAAATCACAAACATAAAGATGGTTGTTTTGCCACCAAATACTCCCAGGGGCGAAATTTCCCTCTAAGTTTATAACTTTTACTATTGTGCCGTTATTATTGACGGCACTAAGCCGCTGGTTTGTACTTTCAGCAATCCAGTATAAATCGTTACCTGTCTTAGCTACATCCAATGGTTGATTAAGCATTCTATTATTACCAGATGGCCAAAAATGATAAATCGTTTTTCTTGCAGGACTAGAATAAGATAATGAATAATCGTGAGAGAAATAATATGCTCCAATTCCTAGAAAAAAAACAACAGCAAATAAGAAACAGCTAATTTTTCTGGCCATTTTCCCACCCCAGAAGAAGGTCGAGCGGGGAATCATGCTAGATTCCCCGCGCCTAATTATTTAGTGAAAGTTACAATATTATTCGTATCTGCCGGGTTTACCTCATTAAAGTTCAGGTCTTTAATATTGGTAGCACCAATCGCTTGCAGTTCGACTTTAATCTGGTTACCAGGAGTAAGACTAGAGCCGAGAGTTAACAGTACAGTACGTCCATCGGGCTGCAGAGTAGCAGATGTTACAGAAATATTCTGGCTAGCTGTCATGTCTGTCACCTTGTAATGTCCAGTGTTTTCAACACTACCAGCAACACCAGTCGGATCGGTTTTATCCCTCCACATGTACTGGTCGAAGCGGATTAGAATGGTATTAGCAGTGGGTGAAACAGCTTTACCAGGTAGCAACGAACCAGTCTGACCATATTCTTTTGAACCATCTTGAGCAGGATCTAAAACCTGCACCAGTACCGGTTTTACTGTACTCTTTGTTCTGTTGTGACAGTTCTGGCAGACTCCCCTGTTATCCATCCTCAGGTTTTTGGGAGATTCATAGCCATTAACTGTATTTAGATTAGTATTACTATTAAGCTGGATCTGGTCATAAGTCTTTATTCCAGTTACCTGCACAAAGGTCCCATGGGCGTAATGACAGGTCAAACATATAACAGTATTGGCAGCTCCGGTGCTAGTACCATCATTTCCGATGCTGGCCAGCGGTAAAACCAATTTACTGGAATTATAACCAAAAGTACCATCATTTGTGTTAATGTCATTTAAACCTGAATTGGGTCCCATTTTCATCTTGTGGCGATAATAATTGGGCATATAATATCCACTTTTCTGTGAAGCATTGCTGGAAAGATAGTCATAGTGGCACGCGCCGCAGAAAGTAGCAATTTCTTCGTTGTATTCTGTTTTTTCATCACTAAAAGGGTTATTTACCTTAATTACTACTTTAGTTCCAGAAGTAGATGTATCACGCCAGATGGGGTTCCCACTGGTATCTGCTGTTTGTATTCTGGTTACCAGCAGACGGCTGTTAGAAGTTCCGTGGGGCTGATGACAACTTGAACAACGCAATTCCACGTGACCGTTTGTTTCCTGGTAACCTCCAGGGGCATTAAACTTTACATAAGAAATTGAGCCATCGGTATTTATAGTTGCTTGTTCATTTACTCGGTGTTTAGCCGATACTTTTACTACAGTAGCTACTTGTGCCGGCCCCTCAACCACCAGCATGCGTTCAAAACCACCACCATTAGTAGCATAGCGATAGCCATTGTTGGTATCCCAGATCATACCATCTTTAACATCATAGGTACTTTGCCCATTAAAACTATGGCAATAAGTACAAACTCCATAAATTGGGTTTTGAGCTGCAGCTGTATCAAACCTGATTAATCTTATACTTTTAGCTTGGTGTAATTGATGGCAGCGTCCACAACCATTGGTATTGGTGGTATAACGACCGTGAGGCCCACTGGTGACCGGTAAATTGTTATTGAAATTAGGATCCATCACCCCTTGGAAATTATCAGGATCTCCCGGATCGTGTTCATAAGTAGTAGCAGGAGTATTGGGATTGGCATTGGTCAAACCAACAGTATCAATTTCTACTACAGTAGCACCACTATTATGACTGTACTGTAACTTGTAACCATTACTTGCTCCGGCTATGGTTATAGTAGTTCCAGCTATACCAGCTACTCGCACCCGTTCTTCCTTGCCAATTACGCCTTGGTCAAGGACCAGTACATCGCCAACATCAATATTAGTGGTACTGGTAACAGTGATCGTAGTTCCTCCAGCACTGGCCGCGCTGCTAAGGGTAGTACTGGCCAATGGTGGAGTTGTTGGTAAAGCGTAAGCTGCTTGAGCGCTGAATAAAAGCAGAGATCCAATTAATGATATTTGGGTCAACCAGCGCCCTTTCAATATAGGTCCTCCTCTCTTTTTTAAAATAGACATTTAACCCATCACCCCTTTATTTTTATATTGTAAGGCATCTGCCTTACAGGCTCATTTAATACTTAAATACACTTACCCGCTTATTGGCATATTCTGTTACATAGACTTTACGTCCTGAGTAGGCGATTCCACTGGGCAAGCCTAAAGTATCACCATTAGCGGTCTCGTTAAAATTAAATCTAAATTTTCCATTTTTATCAAAAACATAAACTCTGTTTTCCAGACCGGAGACGACATAGATATTACCCTGTTCGTCCTGGGTGATGCCTCTTGGGGTCAATATTTCTCCTTTATTGCTTTCATTCTCACCAAGAATTTTGATAAATTTCCCTTTGTTATCAAAAATCTGCACTCTATTATTGTTACTATCAGCCACAATAAATTCTCCCCGCTCATTAATTACAAAGCCGTGGGGTTTATTTAAGAAGCCTTTTTCTGTACCTTTGCCGCCAAAAGCTAATTTCAGGTTACCTTGATGATCAAAAACATATATACCGCTGCGAACCAAATCGCTGATTACTATTCTATTGTCATCTACATATATCGTCGCAGGCACATTAATTCGATTCTCCTCCTTGGGAAGCCAGTACCCCTTGAAATCTCCCTGGACAGTAAAGATTGCGATTCTTGCCAGTCCTCCGTCAGCCACATAAAGCTTTCCAGCGTGAATTGCCAGACCATAAGGATTTCTAAGCTTTTTGTCTTTTTCTCCAATAATCCTCAATAACTTACCATTCTGATCAAAGACCAACACTCTACCTGCGTCCGAGTCAGAGACAAAAACCTCATTGTCATAAACTGTTATACCTAAAGGTTGTTCTAAAGAATACTTTTTGTCCCCATACATAGACAAAACATATTTGGGAGGTTCACTTATATCGCCTACAGGTATGGTTTCCAGGGGGTCTGTTTTTTGCCAGTAAAAATAGGCAAAGACCAGCAATAAAATTATTAGACTTGCCAGCGATAATTGCTTAAATTTTTTCTTGTCCATAATAGTGCCCCCTATTTTTTGGCCTTCAACTTTTCCAGGGCTTCCTTAGCTGGTTGAAAATCAGGCACATATCGCAAAGCCAGCTCATATTGCTGGATTGCTTCTTTTATTTTGCCTTTACCCTCTAACGCTTGACCTATCAAATAGATATAGTCTACTGTGCCTGGGTTAGCCTTTAGCACAAAATGAAAATGCTTTAAAGCATCATCATACTTTTTAGTCTGCAGGTAGTATTCGCCCAGTGTAAGTCTGGCTTCTGTAAAGGCTGGCCTTTCCTTGATAAGTTCTTCGAGTAATTTAACCGCTTTTTGATCTTGATTTTTTTGCAGATAAATCAAGGCCATATTATATTTAGCTGCAACGTTCTTCTTATCAATTTTTAAAGCATTCTGGTATTCTTCCAGGGCCCGATCATAATTACCGGCCTGTGCAAAGGCCCAGCCCAGTTCAACCCGTAATAGCGCGTTTTGCGGATATTTTTTTACATTTTCCATGGCAACTGCGAGATCATATTCGGTTTTGGACTGGAATTCTGGTTTGTTCCAGAACAGAAATTTACCAATAGAATAGAATACTAACAGACCGGTTATTATGAGAATGGTCAAATAGATGATTGCGCGGTTTAGCGGAATAATGTTTTCTTGAGGCTGTAAGTCCATATTTTTCACCTCATCGGCTCCATTTTATTGCGATGACATCCAAAACACAGGTAATTTCCAGGTCGTCGCCACATCCTGGGATTACCAGTACCATGGGGATGATGGCAACTTAAACAAGTGACGCTACCTCCTTCAGCGCGATCTGGAAACTTCTCGCCATAAGGATGCATTTTTTTATACCAGCCGATTTGCCTTTCATTATCGTGACAATTCAAGCACAGGTATGGGATGGGCTTTCTTAACATTCGCATATTATCCGAAGCATGGGGATGATGACACTCAATGCAGCGTCCATCCCGAAAAGGAGGATGTTTAACAAGTGCGTATTGGCCCGGCAATGTAGCAAAGTGACAGGTGTTACAGAGCTCGTTTACTGGAGCTCTGAGGTTTTTGGGATAAGGTGAGCTGTGAGGATAATGACAACCGAGACACTGGTTAGTTGCAAACGGCGGATGCTGAACTTTGTATTTACCATATCTAATCCCCATATTATGACAGGTATTGCACAATAACTGCGGTACCAGGCGCAGATTATATTGATTTGGAGAACCATGGGGATCATGACAATCCGCACATTTGCCCAGCTCAAAAGGTCTGTGTTGATATTGATTTTGTTTATCCCAGATCCGATTATGGCAGGTAAAACATAATTCATTTAAAGGTAAAGTGTACTGAGCACTGGCTCCAGGATGGCCAGTTACAACATGACAAACTCCGCATTGACCCATTACTGCCGGAAGATGAGTGTTTTTTTCCTGCAGTTTTTGCACAAGCGTATCGTGGCAGTCCAGGCACACCTTAAACTCTCGTGGAATGCGATTAATTAAGTTTTTTTTGCTTTCTACTTCCGCATATTTATTTGGTGACACCAGTCCCAATAAGCTTTCGAGGAAAAATTCTTTCAGGTCAAGCTGATAAATATTAACAAATATTCCCACAATTATCAGCCCGATCAGAACAACTATTAGCAGTTCTTTTACGGCCATTAACCTCTAGTCCTTTCCTTTCGGAAGGGAGGAGGGGGAAGGGATTTATTCCCCTCCCGTCTACCTGCCGATCTTTCAGTTAATTTGATGAATGTTATAGGCCCTATGACATTTAGCACAATGGTTACTTGCATGACAATTAAAACATTTACCTTCCACGATCCCAATTGACTTAACTACATTTGGATGAAGTTTTCGCCAGTTGGTTGGGTGATTGGTAATATTCCCCTGTATCCCATCCCTTGGTTTGTGGCACTTGAAACAATAAATTCTCTGGGTAATTCGTTCCGACGGATCAGGTTTATTTTCATTATGACAAACCAGACAGGCTGCCCGGTTAGGTATTGCCTGTTGCTTATGCACAATTGGCCAAATTTCGGTATGGCTGGGTGGTTTATTTATGTGACATCCTGAACAGAAAGCATTGCTACGAGCGAACTCAGCTGGTTTGTTATTATTGCCCATATTTACAGCTCTGTCTTTGGTATAAGCATGGCACATCTCGCAGACCCCCACGTCTTTCTGAGCCATCAAGCCATGCTCCCCTTTCCAGACCCATTTATTTCTATCTTGATGGGACTGGGGTTTTAAATCCTGTAGATGACACCATGAGCAGTTAGTAGGTACTCCTCTTTCGAGGTGACACTTGATACAAGTTGGCATTGCAGGGCCTTTAAAAGTGACAACTCCTGCACCGCGAGATGGTCTTTGTCCATGAACAACTCCAATATGACATTGCACACACTGAATACCTTTAGCCAGGTGCTCCTTATGTGGCACCTTAATAGGTATTCGTGGTGTAACCTGACGGTTTTCAATTGCGTGACACTCAAGGCAAATTTCTTTATCAACTGGAATTTTACCCTGCACACTATCCGGTATGATGTTTGTTTTGGGAATCAAACTGATACCAATGCCTGTCTCGCGGTGGCACTGTTCACACTTGAAGCGGGCATGATTACCCTTCTGCATTGCTTGAGCCACTGATAACCCCTCGTGGCAGCTGCTGCAGAGTTTTGGCGCTACCAATTTTTGCAATTCATAGGTGGTAGCGAAGGATAATACCAGCGTAATCACCAGAATCAGAATAAAATGTTTCCAATGCTCATGGCTCCAGGCTTTTATTTCCTTCCACAGCATCTGCTCCACCTACTTCAAACTGGCAAGATAAGAAGCCACTGCATTGATCTCTTCTTTAGAGAGGGGTACTGTGGGCATCTGTGTATTGGGATTAACAGCCTTGGGATTTGTGAGGAATTTAACAATATAATCCTTGTCACGATAGCTGCCGACTTTGGATAAATCAGGTGCAAAACTTCCTCCATCCCCTTTGATTTTGTGGCAAGACTTACAGCTATTAGCTTCGATGGTCTTTATGGCAAACTCAAAAGTTTTTTCCTGACTCAATGGTTGCGCATTGCCACTTGGGATATTGTTTGATGGCTGCGCAGTATCAGTTTTATTTGTTCCTTTCAGACTCATTAAATAGGTAACGATATTGTTGAGATCTTCTTCAGCAAGCGGCAACTTGGGCATTGGCGTACCAGGTTTAACAGCTGATGGATTATTCAGGAATTCCTTGAGCTTGTTTTCGTCATAATTAGCTACTACCTTGGCCAAATCCGGACCTGCTGTGCCACCTTTGCCATTGACAGCATGACAACCAATACAGTTGGTTTCAACAGCTGATTTACCTTTGTCAGCATTGCCTCCACCACCATTATTAGGGGAGCCGGACGTTTCAACTGCCGCTCCAGAACTGCTACCTGCATCAGCTCCCTGTAAACTGGCCAGAAAATCAGCTAATTGCTTAATTTCATCGTCAGTCAATTGTTGTTTAGGCATACCCGAGCCTACCGAAGCAGGATCTTTAAGGAACTTAGCTATTTCTTCACTGCCTTTATATTTCTTGGGACCTTTACTTAAATCAGGGGCAAAATCAGCACCCTGTCCCTCAAATTTATGACAGGATGTACACTTTGCCAGCAACACATCTTTACCGGGGTTGCCTTCTCCGGCAGCAGCCTTAACCTGGTTCGGCTCCAAGGCCGAAAAAACTACTACGGTTGAGATTGCTATAATACTTAATACTGCCAGTACAGAAGCGGTAATAGCTTTAGCTGCCGAATCTTTGACTGGTGAATTTTTGCTTACCAGCATCCAGGTAACAATGTAGTTAATAAAGATAATGGCGATAATAACACCATATTTCCATTTTTCAAAGAAGGTTATGGTATGCTGGGTATTTTTACTTCCATCATCCATCCCCAGTATAGTCAGAACTATAATTCCTACCATTGTTACTATTGCCGATGAAGTAGCCAGTGGCCGTTTTTTAGGATGACGGGCCGGATTCTTGTCCAGGAAAGGCAGGAATAATAACAAACCAATGAAAGCAGCCGGGAAAAGAACGGCAGCAACAACTTCCATACTACCCGGGAAATACTTCAAAAATTGAAAGAGAAAAAGGAAATACCACTCTGGACGAGGGATGTAAGACGTATCTGTGGGGTCAGCTACAGATTCATTGGGCAAATCAATGGTTACAGCCAGAAACATTACAATAATTATCGTTAATAACATAACCACGGCTTCTTTGAGGATATGGCCAGGAAAAAAGGGCTCCCCTTTCCCGTGTTGTTTTAGATCAGCCATTCTTCTGCCTCCTTAAACTGGAATCTTATAGGGGACCGGAAATCCCTTGTTTTCTAATCATAAAGAAATGAGCCCCCAGTAATGCAAAGAGAACCCCGGGCAAGAACCAGATATGCAGTGAATAAAAGCGTGTCAGAGTTACCGCTCCCAGGTCATTGCCGCCTCTCAGCGCCTTCAGAACAAATTCGCCAATAACTGGAACTGAACCAGCCATTTTAGTTCCAACCACAGTAGCCCAGTAAGCTTTCTGGTCCCAGGGCAACAGGTAACCTGTAAACCCAAAAGTTAGGACGATGAGCAGTAACCCAACACCCACCATCCAGTTCAGTTCCCGCGGCTTTTTGTAAGCCCCGTGGAAATAAACTCGCAAGAGATGTACAACTACCATTATGACAACTCCAGAACTACCAATACGATGCATTCCTCGAATTAGCCGGCCGAAAGCCACTTCCTTACTTATATACTCAACACTAGCATAGGCGTGGTCAGGAGATGGTACATAATACATAGTCAGGAAAATACCGGTGATCACCTGCAACATAATTAAAACAAAGGTTATTCCTCCAAAACAGTATAAAAAGTTCACGTGTGGAGGAACAGGATGGTCCAGTATTTCCTTGATTTGATCTTTGATTTGTAGCCTTTCGTCTATCCAGTTATATATTCTTTCTGTCATCACCTGTTTTAAGCCTCCTCAGCCTGGATTAGCTTCCCAATTAGCAATTTACCATCAGCAATTTTAGTTTCATAGCGATCTAATGGGCGTGGGGGAGGTCCCGCAACTATTTCACCATCCATACTGAATACTGCCCCATGGCAAGGACACTTGAATTGTTTGCTGGCTGCGTCCCAGTTGTATCCGCATCCCAGGTGGGTACAGTTAGGCGAAAATACAGTTATATTATTTTCATCTTTTTTTACTACCCACACCGAGCGTTTTTGTTTGGTTTCTACCCAGCCATCCTTCTTTGTGAATTCGAAATCCACTTTAATTGGTTCCCCTGTCTTGAAATTTGCGATACTCCCTATCTCGATAAATTCCACTTTCTCTTTCTTCATCGCCGGAGCTAATGCATATCCGGCTAATGGGGTGGCCAGACTCAAAGCAATTGCTGACCCTGTTAAACCGAGCATGGTTATTAAAAACTTACGGCGACTGATTTCGTCCATTTCGTCACTTACTTCAGCATGAAAAATTTCCTTTTGTTCTTCCATTACAATCCTCCTCATTTCAGTGTATGGTATTGCAATAAATTAATAAGAGCTATTGCTCCAGCAAAGATAGCACCATTAGCAACACCATAGCCAATAGCCAGAAATAAATATTTCTTCATTGATCCGGCTTCAGGTTCCTTACGTCCAACTAAAATCCAGCTAATCAGGATAGATATGGCTAACATTAATATCAACAATAATGTCTCCATTCACCCACTCCTTCCCTTTGATGGTACGTAATATTCTGAATTTTTATGTCTCTAAAAAAATTTTAACAATAGTGGTCGAAAAACTACATGGCCGAAATAGACTAATTTACGACCAAAATAATACTATTCAGAAAATTGACATTCGTCCAAAAAAACCAAAAGACCAGCTTCTCGCTGGTCTGGTTGGACTAAATTAAATTAACCCTTCCCTGGTAGCAAAGGCTGCAGCTTGTACTCTATTTTCCAGGTGTAACTTTTCCAGGATATTTCTCAAATGATTGCGGACTGTATTCTCTGAGATACATAGAGCAGCACCTATTTCTTTATTTGTATAACCTTGTGCCACCATTCTTAAAACCTCTTTTTCCCTTAAAGATAACTCTTTCCTGGGCTCGGTAGATTCATTATCCCCTTTATGCTCCTGTCTGTACTGGGATAAGCGCGCAAATTCATGTATAATCTTGGTTGCCAGGTGTGGAGATATAGGCACAATTCCGTTACTTGTCTCTAATAAATAATTTATTAACTGTTCAGGTTCAAGATTTTTTAGCAAATATCCACTAGCACCATGTTTTATCGCATCAAAGAGAATTTCATCTTCTTCCTCGACAGTAAGGATTATTATTTTTGCAGCAACATTTTGAGCAATAAGAACTTTTGTGGCTTCAAGACCATTCATTTCTGGCATATTAATATCCATCAATATTAGATCCGGCTTTAGTTCATGGGCTTTTTTAATTGCATCCTTACCATTACTTGCCTCTCCAATTACCTTTAAAGCGGGATGGGATTCAATAATACTTTTGATTCCTCTGCGGAAAAGGTTGTGATCATCAACCAGCAGTATTTTCAAAATTTTTTCCATCAAAGTCGCCCTCCTGGCTTAGTTTAGGTATGATCAACTTTATAGTGGTTCCCTGCTCTCCTGAATAAATTTGAAAATCAGCCTTAATGATTTTAGCTCTGTCTATCATATTATTTAGTCCAAAATGCTTATCTCGATCCACTTTCTCTATCTCAAAACCACAACCATTATCATATATTTCTAAGAGCCAGTGGCCATCATTTTCTTCTAATAGTATCTTTACTTCCGTTGCACCGGAATGCTTACGGATATTGTTTAATGCTTCTTGAACAATTCTTAATATATGCATTTCCGTTTCAGCATTATTAATTATTCCTGAGGAAACCCACTTATAGTCTACCATAATATTTTGCTGTCTGGCAAAATTGGAAAGATAACTTTCAATATATGAATTAAGTCCGTTAGTTATTAGTTTTGTGCTATTTAAATTTCTGATTGCAAGCCTGGTTTCCTGATATAGATCACTGATTATAGCAATCAATTCTTCCATCTCACTCAGTATAGAATTATATCCTTGTTTTCTACAAGTCGCAATTAATGTTCTCATTTTCAAATTCAAATATCCTAATCCTTGCGCCAAACCATCATGAATTTCTCGGGCAAGACGATAGCGCTCTTCAGCAATGGCTTTTTCACTAATTCGCTGTTTTTCTAAGGCCTCTTTGCGTTTTCGATCTCTCATGTCTCTAATAATAAAAACACAACCATTAAATACTTTATCTTCTTTCAGTTTAGCACAGCTTACTTCCACTGGAATATTTATTCCATTTGAGTCGCTAATATATATCTCTTTTCTACATATGCGATTTTCACTGTTCTTCGTACAGTTAAAAGGGCATTCCTCTGAGTTACACAACTTCTCTTTTTTCTCATTTTGACAGTTTAAAATATTCGAACAATGAATTTTTAGCTGCACCTGCTTATTATCATCAATCCCAAGCATTTTTAACGCAGCTGGATTTAACATATCTATTTTCTGGTTACCGTCAATAAAAATAATGGCATCAGGTGAAGTCTGAACGATTTTGCTCAAACTTTCACTTACCTTTTTTAATTTTACGAAAATATGGTTGGATAATAACATTACTCCAATCATTAAGAATAGTACAGAAAAAAAGTTTTCCTGCCACCCGGGAAATATTTCTTCCAATGTTTCATGTAAAGGGTAATGACGGATATATTCAAAAGCTCCGACAAATATAGCTGTTACTGACACAAACCAGATCCGCATTTTACGTAACTCCTGCATCCTTTCCCTCCTCTCAGCTTTATACAAATTTTTATTCGACATATGATTTACAATTCCTTTTAAAAAATTAAAACCTGTCAACGACAGGTTCAGTTAGCTATATGATTACTAAATCTTCTAACGGGGCATCAGCGAAAAACTTTTTGTCACTATCTTCAGCCTCAAGAATAGCAATGCGCTCATATTGGCAAATATGAATAACCCGAAAAACCACATCCATCCCATAGGATTTTCTCTTGACTTTAAAACCAGTTCGCATTTACCTTCACCCCCTGATATTATATGCAGGTGATAAAGGTAAATGCCATAATCTTCAGTTATTTTCGTTTAAAATTCTATACTGTAATGCTATTGCCATATGCTCTTCCTTGATTAGTAAGCTATCTGCCAAATCTGCAATTGTCCGGGCTACTCGAAAAACACGCCAATAACTGCGCATTGTCATCTTAAATTTTTCATAAGCGTAATCCAGCAACTCCAGAGCTGATTCAGAAATCTCCGCTTTTTCACGAAAAATGCTTAGAGAAACATTAGCATTATTAAGATGTCTAACACCATATCTTTTCATTTGTATTTCCTTCGCATGGACAATTTGCTGTTTTACTTTACCTTTATTAAAAACTGATGTTGATTTTATTTCTTTATAGGTTGGACGAAAAAGCTCAACCTTTAGATCAATTCTATCTAGAATGGGACCTGATAATTTATATCGATATCTTTCGACCTGAGCTGGCGAACACTTACACTCGGTCTTATCTTTTCCACATGGACATTGGTTCATTGCCGCTACTAGCTGAAAAACCGACGGAAATTCCAGTTTCTGCTGAACCAGACCAAGGCTGATTTTTCCTTCTTCTAGCGGTTGCCGTAAAGATTCCAGCACATCTCTAGAGAATTCAGCAATTTCATCCAAAAATAATACTCCTCGATGAGCTAAAGTAATTTCTCCAGGCATCTGCCTTCTGGGACTACCAATAATTATTGCTTTACTGGCGGTATGATGAGGAGCTCGAAAAGGACGGCAATTATCTAAGAAAGTTCTTTCAATACCGGCAAGACTATAAATACGATTAACTTCCTTTTGTTCATGAGTAGTCAGTGGTGGTAACAATTGCGCTAATAATCTGGCTAGCATAGTTTTACCAACTCCTGGTGGTCCCTGTAGAAGTAAATGATGGCCTCCCGCAGCAGCAATTTGAACAGCATATTTTGCCTGCTCCTGACCATAGATCTCTTCAAATAAACCGTTGTCCGGATTATTTAGAGATGTTGAAAATGACGGCAAAATTTTCTTTGGCCTCAATTTATTTTCGCTTAGGTCTATTAGATCTTTTAGAGTAGTTAAACCATAAAAAATAATTCCCGCAGCACTGGCCTCAACAGCACTCTTCACAGCTGAGCATAAATAGCAATTATTTTCCAGTTCAGACAACATGAGAGCGGCAGCATAAATTCCTTTCACCTGTCTTATTTCTCCATTCAGGGACAATTCCCCCATAAAATAGGTCTGCTCTAGAACTTTTTCTGGCAAGCAAAGCTGTTGTGAAGCCAGTAAAATTCCTATTGCTATGGGTAAATCATAAAAGGGCCCAGCTTTTTTTATACTGGCTGGTGATAGGTTAACTGTAATTCTTGCCAATGGGAACTGCCAACCACAATTTTTAATGGCACTTCGCACTCTCTCCCTGGCTTCTTTTACTGCTTTATCTGGCAGACCTACAATTTCAAAACTTGGCAATCCCCGTTGAACATCCACCTCCACCAATAACGGATAAATATCCAAACCATATATACCGACACTTTTAACTTTAACGAACATTTTTTCTTCCCCTCCCAAGAACTTATGTTCTACACTAGCTTGAAATTTCCTGCTTGAGAAACAAAAAAGGTTCGAAAAAAAATTCGAACCTACGGGAGAGGAATTTCTGCATTACCATCAATCTCTGCAATTAGCAGTTCGACTTGCTCAGACTTCAAATTTAAAAGCTGCAAAGATGTCTCATTTATAGAATAATATAGTCCATCTATGCCCAAACCTATCCCTAACATCAGACACAGAGCATCAGCCAAATGAACTATATGAACCAATTTATTAGTATGATCCTTAGGCTGATGGTGATAGGCAATGGTCTCAACAATATTCTGAGGCAGTTTCCACTTCTCGCCTAAAAGCGCCCCAGCTTCTGCGTGGCTATAACCCAATATTTCCTTTTCTACTTCCACAAAAGGCTTTTGTTCCGTTTCTACTTTTTGTAAAACTTGTTGGTAATCTTCAAAAATAAATTCATTTAATACTACTTTTCCTATATCATGTATAAGCCCTGCAACAAATGCCTCTTCTGGTTGTGGATATTTAATTTTCTTGGCAATGTGCCGTGAAATATTGCCACAGTATAATGCATGTTTCCATATTTCTCCCTGGGGCATAGCATAGCCTTTTATTTCACGATTTAATGTCTTGGAAAGGGCAAAACTCATTAAAAGGGATCTAATTGCGGCAAACCCCATAATTACTATCGCTTCATTAATAGTACTTACGCGTCTTGATAGACCATAAAATGCTGAGTTGGCATACTTTAGCAGTGTTACTGTCATTGCCTGGTCTGAGCCAATGATATTTGCTAAGTCCCTTGGGCCGGAATTAGGATTATCTATAACCTGAAGAGCTTTTGTAACGGTAAGAGGTAACGGCGGTATATCCTCTACTGCTTTTATTAACTGCTCTAAACTGATTTTTGCCAACTTCTTCTCCTCCTGTATGTAATTCCTCGCAAATCATCGGTTAATTTTTTTATTCGACATAATTCTCTGAAATCCTTTCTTAATCAAGGATATACGCCATTATATTAGTCTCATGCCCCTCATAGTATATTGCAATGGCCATTATATATCCATTATCACAATTATAAATGCTGGTCAATTCTTGCCATAGACGACGTAATCTATTTTTTTTAACCCTAGTTATATTTTCAATAGCGGGTACAGGCGAAAATTTTGAACAAGTTTTTACTTCAACCAGGACTAAGTTGTTTTCGGAATCTTTGCATAATATATCGACCTCTCCCTTTTTTAGTTTTAGGTTTCTAGCAATTATCTTGTACCCTTGCTGTGCTAAATATTGAGCCGCTATTTCTTCGCCTAAGTTACCTAGCTCCTTTTTTTTCATATTCTCACCTAAAATAGCCGGCCTCAACTGAGGCCGGCTAAATTTTAAAGCTTATGGTATTAAAGCCTTAGCTGCAAGATCAGCTAAATTGGCCAGCGGTGTTGGATATACACCCAGAAGCAGGGTTATGACCATACTTACGATCAAAATTAGCTTCATATTGCCTGGCACAGCGATGGGCGTGTTATCTTGTGCTTCGCCTAGATACATTGCTTTGGTAACGTTCAGATAGTAATATACCGAAACCATTGACATTACCAGGCCCACTAACGCCAACCACAACTTCCCTTCAGCTACAACTGAAGCAAACAAGTATAGTTTACCTGCAAAACCAGCTAGAGGAGGTATCCCAGCCATAGAAAGCAAGCAGGTAGTTAAAACAGCAGCTAGAAGAGGGCTCCTTTGACTTAAACCTGACATATCCTTTATTTCTGTGCTGCCAACATTCATACTCATTACCATGGCAACAGTGAAAGCTCCGACTGTTGCAAAAAGATAGATCATCAGATAAAATGCCATGCCTTTAATACCAGCAGTTGTGCCTGCAACCAAACCGGTTAAGATATATCCAGCCTGGGCAACACCAGAATAAGCTAGCATTCTTTTTAGGTTAGTTTGCGGAATAGCCACAACGTTACCTATGACCATAGAGAGAGCAGACAGTCCCGCTAAAAGCCCTATCCAGCTCATCTTATATGGTGCGAGAGCAAAGTACAGTATCCTGGCAAAAGCTGCAAAGGCAGCAGCCTTGGACCCGACGGCCAAATAAGCGGTTACCGGACTCGGAGCCCCTTGGTAGATATCAGGTGACCACATATGGAAAGGTACAGCAGAGATTTTAAAACCGAAACCTGCAACCAGGAAAACCAAACCTAACAGCAAAGCAGGTTCCAATCCTTGCTTTTGAGCAATGGCCACTATTTCCTGCAAACTAGTAGTTCTAGTCACACCATATACCATGCTTAAGCCATAAAGAATTATTGCCGATGACATGCCGCCTAGGAGTACATACTTTACACCAGCTTCGGCAGAGGCACTGTCTCCCCTTTTCATACCTGCCAAGGCATAAAAACTGATAGTCATCAATTCCAGGCCTAAATAGAGAGCAATTAATTCCCCGGCAGAAACCAAGGTCATCATGCCCAGGCAGGCAAAGACTAGAAGGGAATAAAACTCTGCCCGATATACAGGTAACTTTTCAGAATATCTGGCAGCTGCAAGAGCAATTAAAGCTCCTGTAAGCAAGGCAAGCTGTTTAAAAAACAGACCGTAATCATCAAAAAGGTAAAATCCATTCAGGACAGATGTTTTGGTTCCATACAGGCTAAAACTATTAGCAAATACTATCAGCAAGCCAATGCCGGTTACATAGCCAAAACCCTTAGTTTGCGCTTTAGGAACCAGGATAGCTAAAACCATTAGTCCCAAAGCTATTAAAGCTGTTTGTAATTCTAACGAAAATAGTGACAGATCCAAATTCATTTAAAAGTTCCCCCCCATCTTTGTTGCTGCGCCGATAACATTACTAATTTGGGCAACCAGCGGAGCAACACCGTTATTAACCATATCCATTAACAAGAAGGGGAACAACCCACCAATGATCAATACTGAACCTAATACATACAGGGGAACCAGTTCCGGGCCCTTAGCATCTGGTAGCCAATCATATTCACTGCGCCGCGGTCCAAACAGGGTATTGGCCAATAAGCGTAGACTGTAGAGTGCAGTGATTATAACCCCGGCAATAGCAATAACAGCACCTGCCATCACAGTACTATTTCCCTGAGCTGCTTTCCAGACACCAATAAAGATAGTAAACTCAGGAACAAAGCTGACTAAACCGGGTAACCCTAAGGAAGCCATACCAGCCATCATAAAACCAGTGGCAATCTTGGGAATTTGATGGGCCAACCCACCCAGATCTGGCATTGTGCGCACATGGGTTTTGTCATATACATAACCGATCATGGAGAAGAACAATGCCGACATAACACCGTGGGCGAACATATTGGCAATGGCCCCATTGATACCAATAATGTTCAGGCTGGCTACACCTAAAAGCACATAACCCATGTGACTGACAGAGCTATAACCAACAACATACTTCAAGTCCTTTTGTGCCAGAGCAATTAGGGCAGCATAAGCCACGTTCACCACTGCTAGCGCTATAATCACCGGCGCCCAGTATTTAGCTCCTTCCGGCATTATGAAGAGCCCAATCCGGATCAAACCGTAGCCACCGATTTTTTTCAATACGCCTGCATGGATCATGGATACAGCAGTTGGTGCACCTGCGTAACCATCAGGTGACCAGGAATGGAAGGGCCACATCGATAACAGAGAAGTAAATCCTAATGCCATCAACAGGAATGCTACTCTCTGGAATTCAGGAGTAAAGTTAAGTTTGGCCAGCTCGCTGATTTCAAATACCCACTTGCCTCCAGTCAGATTATGGGCTTCAACCAGCATATAGATTAAGCCACCAAGTAAGAATGCACTACCTATAAGCAGGTATATGGTCAATTTCATACCGGCATATTCTTTAGTAACCCGCTTGGTGCTACCCCAGATGATAACCATGATATAAATTGGGATAACAACCACTTCGTAAAACAGGAAGAATATGAACAAATCCTGGGTTACAAAGGTACCCATAACACCTGCGATAAGGATCAACAGCAAAATGAAAAATTCTTTTGGTCTCTTTTCATAGTTCCAAGAAGCATAGACAGCACTAAAACCAATCAATGCTGTTAACAATACCATTGGCAAACTAATTCCATCTACACCGAGGGAATAATTAACGCCGAAATCAGGTATCCAGGGAATAAATTCTCTGAACTGCAGTCCACCAGCCTGCTTATCATAGCTAAAATACACATAAAGGGAAAGGGCCAGAGATACAAAGGTTGCTACAGCAGCAACTGATTTGATTAGCTTATGTTCATCTTTCGGTAAGAAAACGATAACCAGTGCTCCGATTATAGGAGCTAAAAACAATGCTGTTAGCAAGCCCATCAGTTGCCACCCCCTAACATAGCCAGCATTTCTTTGGCTGGGCTACCCATGGCTAGATAGATGGCAATGATGACGATCGCCAGGAAAAGTACCAGCGCATAATTTTGCAAGCGTCCGGTTTGAGCATATCTTAATCCGCCACCCAGTTCTCTGGTAAAGAAGCCCAGACCATTTACAATTCCGTCAATTACATAGATATCGAACCAGTACAACAGCTTTCCTAGACCATCAACAATAGTATGGTTAAACCAGAGGTAGATTTCATCAATAAAATATTTGTTGTAGGAAAGCTTATACAACAAGCCAGCCCGTTCAGCCACTTTTTCGTAAGAAATTACTCGCTTCAAGTACATCAAGTAAGCTAAGCCGATTCCGGCCAGAGCCAGTATAGTTGATACTATCATGATGCCATAATTGGCTTCGGCATGATGATATTCTCCGGAACGGATCCAATAAGCCCAGCCATGTTCCGGTCCCCAGGGAGTGCCAACCCATCCTCCCACAACGGAAAGAAATGCCAGAACAAACAGGGGCAATAACATGCTGAAAGGAGATTCATGAGGGTGATTTTCCGGCTTTTCGGGACCAAAAAAGGTCAGGAAAATCATTCGCCACATATAGAATGCAGTCATAGCAGCGGTTATACTTGCCAGCCAGTAAAGAGCAGTATGACCGCTTTCCAGTGTCACTAACAAAATCTCATCCTTACTGAAGAAACCGGCAAATGGGAATATACCGGCAATAGCCAGACCGCCAATGACAAAAGTCCAGGCCGTGTAAGGCATTTTTTTCCTTAAACCACCCATATCCCAGACGTGAACTTTACCATGCATTGCATGTAGTACACTACCTGCTCCCAGGAACATCAGAGCCTTGAAGAAAGCATGAGTAAAAAGATGGAAGAAGGAAGCAGTCAAACTACCTACTCCGAGTGCCATCATCATATACCCTAGCTGGGATACAGTCGAATATGCCAGGATCCGTTTAAGCTCTGTTTGAGTCAGGGCGATAGTTGCGGCAAAGAAGGCTGTAAAGCCACCAACCCAGGCTACTACTTCACCAGCTACTTCTGCCGTCTGATACAGGAATAACATTCTTCCTACCAGATATACCCCTGCCACCACCATGGTAGCTGCGTGAATCAGAGCTGAAACAGGAGTAGGACCTTCCATCGCATCTGGCAACCATACATGCAGGGGAAATTGACCAGATTTACCAATAGGCCCGATAAACAGCAGGATTGCTATTACATTCAGCAACGCCAGAGAAATTCCATATTGCTGGTAGTTCGGCACCGCCTCTGCCAGCTGTGAAAAATCCAGGGTTCCAAAAACAATTTGCAGGAACAAGATCCCCAGAAGCATGCCAAAGTCGCCAATTCTTGTTGTAATAAATGCTTTTTTGGCTGCTTCTCGAGCAGATATTTTATAATAGTAATATCCGATCAATAGGTAGGAACACAATCCCACTAGCTCCCAGAAGACAAACATTTGCAGTAAGTTAGTGGATATTACTAATCCTAGCATTGAAGCTGCAAACAGAGACAAATAGGCATAAAATCTACTAAAACCTGGATCTCCATGCATATAGCCAAGGGAATAAATTTGAACTAAAGAAGCAACCAGAGTAACTACAAAAAGCATCATCGCTGATATGGGGTCAATCCGTACCCCCATATTAATATTCAATCCTTCCATGCTGAACCAGGTAACATTCATTTCTAAAGGCTTTTCAATCAATTCTGGATTATTCAAGACCCCTATACCCACACTGACAGCTAAAACAAAGGATGTCAGAATGGCAGCGATCGCTACCAGCGCACTCAACTTTTGCCATCTCAGGGTTAACAACCCGATAATAGCAAATGCCAATGCTGGTAGCAGCGGAATAAGCCAGGCTTTTTCCATTGCAAACTGCACCATGCGCTCTTCGCACCACCTTTATTACCATTTCAGCCAGTCAATATCATTCAGATCAACAGAAAGCCGATCACGATAGATAGCTATTACCAGGGCCAGACCAACCGCAACCTCCGCAGCAGCTACGATTATAGTAAAAAGTGCAAACAGCTGGCCGTCAAGAAATTCAGGCTTTAAGAATCGGGAAAAGGCAACGAGGTTGATGTTAACGGAGTTTAACATCAGCTCTATACCCATCAAAACTGCAATAGCATTGCGTTTTGCCAGGGCACCATATAAGCCAATGCAAAATAGCAGGGCTGCCAACATCAAATAATGCTGTAAGGTAATCATTTCTGATTTTTCACCTCTTTCGCGATTACGATGGCCCCTAACATGGCAACAAGCAATAATACCGCCGCAATTTCAAAAGGTACCACGTAATCGGTTAACATCAGCTCTGCCAGCTGACCGACTGTTTCTTTAGGTCCTTCTGCAGCTTGATTTCCCCAGCTAGTAGCATTTAACAACCAGGCAAGAACGCTAAATACCCCCAGTGAAACAATCAATGCTGTCCACTTTTGGTTATTAAACAAATTGGAACGATTTATGTCACCCCGTCTGGTAAGCATAACACCAAAAGCAAAGAGTATCGCTACTGCACCTACATAGACCATTAGCTGCACGAAGGCGATAAAATCAGCATTCAATGTGAGGTAAATACCTACCACTCCGGCAAAAGTTAAGATGAGAAACAGGGCGCTGTGTACCAGGTTGCGTTTTAAAACTACTCCCAGCGCTGCCCCTAATGTAATAAAGGACAGTAGATAGAAAAACAGTGCCTGCATTAATCAATTTCACCCCTTATTTCCCGTTTGCTCGGGATTGCCTCCGTTCTTACTGAAATACTCAGCATACATGTCCCGATTAACGTCTTCCCTGCTGTAGGCAGCAAGCTCAAAATTCTGGGTCCAGCGCAGAGCATTGGTCGGACAGGCCTCTACACAAAAACCACAGAAAAGGCAGCGCTCAACCATCATGGTATAGCCCACCAGTTTACGCTTGTTGTTTTCGTCCTTTTCAGATTTAACTGAAATTACATGGTTGGGACAGGCATTGGCACAGAGACCACAGGATATGCATTTGGGTACATCCAGATAAAAATCCCCATGAAAACGGGGTGCCAGCTGTGGCATCACATCAGGATATAGTTCGGTCACTGCTCCACCACGAAAATGTTTTAAAAAGTGTTTTAGTGTTACACCCATGCCTGTCATAATACCTTTGCCAAACATCTAATCACCATCCCATCCACTGGAAGAGCTTTATACCAACACCGGTTACCAATATATTGGCTAAAGATAGCGGAATCAAGACTTTCCAGCTAAAGCTCATCAAATGATCTATCCGGATCCGAGGTAAGGTCCAACGGGTCCACATAAAGAGTAAAATCATAAAGTACACTTTCAAAATGAACCAGACATAGGACGGGATAAAGTTCAAAAAGTCAAAGGGAGCTTGCCAACCACCCAGGAAAAGGGTAGTAGCAATGGAGCTCACCGCAACCAGGTTGGCATATTCCGCCAGGAAAAACAAGGCCCAGCGCATACCGCTATATTCCGTATAAAGACCTGCTACTAGTTCCTGCTCACCTTCAGGCAAGTCAAAAGGAGCGCGGTTCAATTCAGCAGTTCCTGCAATGAAATAGATGAAGAAACCAATAAATTGCGGCACAATAAACCACATATTCTTTTGCGCAGCAACAATATCAGACATTTTTAAGGAGCCAGTCAACATCACAACACCCACCAGTGAAAATACCAGCGGGATTTCATAACTAACCATCTGAGCTACACTGCGCATACCACCCAAAAGGGAGTATTTATTGTTGGAGCCCCAACCCGCCATTAAAAAGGCGATAGTTGAGACAGAAGCTACTGAAACAAAGTAAAACAAGCCAATATTCAAGTCAGCGATAATCATTTCGTCACCAAAGGGAATTACTGCAAAAACCATAGTTGCTGGCACAAAAATCAACAAAGAAGCGATCCGGAACACCCATTTATCAACAGCTTCAGGAATAATATCCTCTTTTGTTAAAAGCTTGAGAGTATCAGCCAGGGTTTGAAACAGCCCTTTGGGCCCAAGTCGGTTCGGGCCGTAACGTTGTTGGATAAAACTTGAGATCTTCCGCTCTAAATACACCAGGACCAGTGCGTTTAACAAGCAGAAGATGATAACGCCCAGACCGCCAACAACATCCATTAAAACTTCAACAGCTGCGGGAGAAAAATTAAGGCTGGCAAACCACTGACGAAGCCATTCGGCAAAGACAACAAAAAAACTTTTTTCCATGCATCTTCTCCCCTATACAATCCAGATTTCCCCTAGCGGTCAATTTCCCCTAAAACGATATCGATGGAAGCTAGCACAACAATGGCATCCTGAATATTGCAGCCTTTAACAATTTCAGGGAATACACCGAGATTGACGAACGAAGGTGAATGAATATGGAGTCGATAAGGCTTAGGTGAGCCATCACTGACAATGTAAAAGCCTAATTGACCTTTGGAAATTTCCATGCGATGATAAACTTCTCCTGCCGGAGGTTTAATCACTTTCGGTACTTTGGCCATTATCGGTCCATCTGGGATTTGATCTAAAGCTTGCTCAATAATTTTAAGGCTTTGCTCCATTTCCAGTAGTCTGATCATATAGCGGTCATAACTATCACCGTTGTACAGAACAGGTACTTCAAAATCAAATCGATCATATACACTATAAGGTTCTACTTTCCTGAGGTCATAGGGTACACCACTAGCTCTCAAATTAGGGCCTGTCACCCCATAAGCCAGTGCCAGCTCTTTGGAAAGCACCCCTACGTTCTTGGAACGAGCAATCAAAATCTCGTTTCCAGAAATAACTTTATGATACTCTTCGATAGCTTTAGGAAATTCAGCAATAAATTTTTTTACAGCCGGAAAAAACTCATCTGGAAGGTCTTCAGCCACCCCACCGATCCGCATATAGCTAAATGTCATTCGGGACCCGCTTACCATTTCCAGTAAATCGAGTACGGTTTCTCTGTCCCGGAAGCAATACATCCAGCCGGTAAATGCCGCCAGGTCAAGAGCATAACTTCCAACAAAAACCAGGTGACTGGCAATACGGCTCAATTCACCAACGATTACTCTGATATATTCCGCCCGTTCTGGAACTTCTATGCCCATGAGTTTTTCCACAGAAGCAACATAGGCCCAGTTATTCAACATACCGGAAAGGTAGTCTAAGCGGTCAGTATAGGGTATAAACTGTGTATATGTTCTGCTTTCGGCAAGTTTTTCCAATCCTCGATGCAGATAACCAGTATGATTTTCAGCTTTAGTAATGTACTCACCATCAAGGGTTAAGACACAGCGATAAACGCCGTGGGTACTAGGGTGCTGGGGACCCAGATTCAATGTGATTTCCTGTGTCCTAATCATCGTCACACCTCACAGTTTGTAATCCTTCCTCAAAGGATGACCTTCCCAATCATCGGGTAGTAGTATTCGTTTGAGGTTAGGATGCCCTTTGAAAATTATCCCAATCAAATCATAGGCCTCTCTTTCCTGCACGTTAGCAGCAGGATACACACTGGTTATTGAGGCGATTTCAGGTTTCACCTTATCTATTACTGCTTTTACGTTGATTTTATCAGGGGACTTTACCGATGTGACCTGATAAGCCATTATAAAGTTGGATTCATACTCCGTTGCAGTTAAATTAACGAGCAAAGGTAACTCAAACTTGTCCCTGAGCTCCTTCATTACGTCAACTATGATCCCAGCGGAAACTTCAATAGTGTCTCCTGAAATGTCTTCAACAGCCTTGACTTTATCCCCAAACTTTTTGTTGAGTTCAGCCAGGACTTTATCTCTAAAGTTATTTGCCATATTTCTTCAACCTCACCTTATTAGGGTTCTCCACCTTTTCTTTGAGCTGGAGAAACCCATAAATCAATGCCTCCGGTCGTGGCGGGCAACCAGGAACATAAACATCTACAGGCAAGAAGGTATCTGCGCCTTTTACAACACTATAGGAGTCAACAAACGGCCCACCACTAATGGCACAACTTCCCATTGCCATTACCCATTTGGGTTCAGGCATTTGGTCGTAGAGCACCTCGATCAAAGGTTGCATTTTTTTTGTTATCGTACCAGCTACAATCATTAAATCACTTTGACGCGGTGATGGCCTAAATACCTCATAACCAAAACGGGCCAGATCAAAACGAGGCCCACCTGCTGACATCATCTCAATAGCGCAGCAGGCCAAACCGAAAGTCATTGGCCATAAAGAGCGTGCCCTGGCCCAATTGAAAACGGCCTCAACTGTTGTCAGAATAACGCCTTTTTCAACCAGTGCCTGAGGGTTTTGGATTTCATTTCTTACATCCATTCCAATGCTCCTTCCTTCCAGGCGTACCAGAATCCCAGAATCAGAATCGCAATAAAGATAAACATTTCAACAAAAGCAAAGGTTCCTAGCACTTTGAATTTTACTGCCCAGGGATATAGAAAAACTGTTTCAACATCAAAGGCAACAAACAGCAAGGCGTACATGAAGTAACTTGTCTTAAACTGAATCCAGGTATCTCCCTGGGTTTCGAGACCGCATTCATAAGTGGTGTACTTGTATTTTGCTGTTCTTTTTGGCGAAAGCAATCTGGATACAAACAAAATAATTACAGGGAAAGCCATTGCGACCAGCAAAATAGCACCTATACCCGCAAACTGTAAACTCATAATCTCCCCCCTTTCTTTAGCCCATTTATCATTAGCTCGGAGACAGATAAATTATGCCACCGAGCCCAAGCCAGCGTCAATAAAATTCGACAAACTTGATACTGTTCTTCTTTTCACTAAATTAATTCCACATTTTTGAATTGCAAGACTTTTTTAACAAAAACTGTCGGTTCTTTCATTAAGTCAATTATTTCGCCCCGCAATACTGTATTTCCATACTGATCAGATATAATTTTTACTACCGGACGATAAGGTATACCACGGTTAATGTTAATTACCGTTGCCAGCCGTCCATCAAGCAATTCGACAATACTGCCGATGGGGTAAATCGCCAGGTTCTGTACAAATGCTTTGACTATCTCAGCATCATAAGAATGATATGATGATGCGATTAAGACTTCAATTGCCTCATAAGGTAAGACCATATTTTTATATACTCTGTCAGCAGTCAAGGCATCGTAGGCATCTACCACAGCCACGATCTTGGCAAAAATATGTATCTGTTTCTCGGAAAGCCCCTGGGGGTAACCTGTGCCATTAACTCGCTCATGATGTTGTCGTGCTACATTGGCAGCCAGAGTACTAATCTCGGGATGCATACGTAAAATTTGAAATCCCCTTTCCGTATGAGTTCTGACAATTTTCATTTCCTCATTAGTCAAAGGTCCAGGTTTATTCAATATGGATTCGGGTATAAAACATTTTCCCACATCATGCAGAAGAGCACCCATCGCAAGTTCATACAAGGCGCTCTTCTCCAATCCCATAACATGTCCTACAGCAATAGCCAGGGTACAGACATTCACACTATGGGCAAACGTATAATCATCTAATATCCTGATATCCGAGAGTTTTGTAAGTACTTTAGGATATGAAATAATTTGTGCAATCATTTCATTAATAACCGCTCTGGCTTTCTTCACATTAAATAACTGTCCCGCCTTAATATCACTCATGAACTCTGCAACCAGCTTCTCTGCCTCCAGACGAGTTTCAAAAGAGATAACGTCAGGAAGTTCCTTAACTTTTTCGTAAGCCGTCTGGATATTTATCTCTTCCCAGGGTTTAGGTTGAACTATATATACTGTTGGTATAGCATAATCAAATAAACTTTTAATAAGTTTTTCAGTAAGTTTTTTTCCTGCTTTTATAAGAAGAACTCCATCACGACTATATACCGGTCGCGCTAAAATCATCCCGGGTTTTGCATCGTAAATTAGTATGCGTTTCATCTTGTACCTCCACCAAAAGATATATTCGCCGTCTTAAGGTAAAATCCCTGCTAGTAGCCGAAATTTTCTTAAATTTTCTCACAATCGGTTTTGCAAGCGGTAGACATAGGCAAGTATTTCTGCTACTGCCTGGTATAGTTCTGCTGGAATCATTTCCCCAGGCTCCTGATTGACTAGAATTCTGGCCAGATAAGGTTGGCTAACTACTGGAATTTCCGCTTCCTCCGCCAGAGCAATTATCTTTTCAGCTATTGGACCACGCCCTGTAGCCAAGATTCGTGGAGCTGCGTCCCGACCGCTATCATAACCTAATGCTATCGCAATCTTCTTTTTTTTATCATTCAATTCCATCACTACCCTTTTAAATCTATCCCACAAGAAAAACCGGTTTCTTCGATCATTTCATCCACAGCCGAGAGCACTGCCCAGCGTTTTATATTCCAACCTAAAGCGTTGAGCTTATTTTTTAGTTCTTCTGTTATAGTTCCTTTTATATTGAAAAAATTAACCCACATCTCTTTGTCTGATGTGGCAGTAATGCTCACAAAAGCAGGGTTGTTAGCCTGCTCAATCCGCACTAAAAAACGCCAAATTTTCATCTGTTGAGCTAAGGCTTTTTCTGCTTCCCCTTCCCAAACCAATGCCTGCAACTCTGTGTCATTACTTTCGGCTAAGGGTTTCCACACCCAATAAGAGACTCCAGGTTCGGGTTCATCCTTTTTCTGCCAATTTTGCATATTAAACAAATCCCCTAATTCAGGTTTGAAATCAGAATTGTTTGCTGACGAAAAAAGCCAATGAGCAAGGAAATTCAACAATTTTTTCTTAAGGGGCAAACCTTCTCGTGCTGCGAAAACAGCAGCTTTTAATGTTTCAGCAGAACTGCCATGCAACTTAATCGCCAGTTGTAACCATTTGATCCAGCGCTCAGTTTGGGGGATATTATGTTTGGAAATATAATCTAATATCAACATTTCGCTCTGGTTTAACTCAACAAGAGTCTGAAAGAAAACCCTGTTTTCTCTAATATCATTGACCTTAAGTAGTACATTTTGTCCTGGCTTTAAATTGAGCTCACTTTGCGCAAAAATAATTATATCACCAATGGCAATCTTGAGCTCATCGCCTTTGACATCTATAACTTTAGCCCAAATTTGCCTTCCAATATTTAACTTCAAGTTTTTTAAGATATTATCAATAGCTTTTGTCTGTATTTCCAACAAGCGGTCGAGCTTCAATCCGCTCACTCTCCAGCAAAAATTTTCTTACAAAGGACCAGCGATGCTGCGGGCATGGGCCATATTTTTTTAAAGCAGCAATATGTGCTGCTGTACCATATCCTTTATGTTGCTCGAAACCATATTCCGGAAACAATTTCCCTATTTCTGCCATCATTTGATCCCTTGTAACTTTGGCGATAACCGAAGCAGCAGCAATACACGCATGCAACGCATCACCATCAATTATCCTTTCTTGATGACCAGGCCAGTCCGCTAAAGTTAAAGCATCTATTAGCAAAACTTTTGGCTCTACTTTTAGTCCTTTTACTGCCCTTAGCATGGCCAGTTTAGTGGCATTTAGAATATTAAGTTGTTCAATTTCAGCCACATCGGAAATTCCGACCGCCCAGGCGATCGCATCCTGTTTTATTTGTTCATATAACTGATTACGTTTAGATTCAGTTAGTTTTTTCGAGTCATCCAAAACAGGATAATAACAATCTTCAGGTAAAATAACAGCAGCGGCTACTACTGGACCGGCCAGCGGACCTCGCCCGGCTTCGTCCACTCCTGCAACCAACAATCCTTGCTGGCGGTATCGTTTTTCTAACGCCCTAAAATCATGCCAGCGTTTTTGTAATAAATAGTTTTTTTCTCTGTTTTTCATATATCTGAGCAATAGCTTTTTTACTGCTGGTCGGTGATCGGCTTTCAGCAGTTCTAACATGTCTAGCGGTATTTCCTGATTACGGCTAAGTAATTCTTTTAAATATTGCTGTATATCTTTAATTGTTTTCATATACTTCGCCCCTTTAAACTTTTAAAATTCGACGTTTGATATGTTTTTCCTGCAAAAATAAAAATAGAAAATAAAGGCCTGAAATGAAAATGAAAATATTTTGTTTTTTTTGAAAATTAACATTATTGGAACCCCAAATAATCATAAGTTATTGAGGATTCCAAGAATGTTAATTTTATAATTTGCCTGCTTTTAGATTTATATATTAAAAATCTTTTTTAAAAGTTTTGATTTGCCTCTACTTGCAGGGATTTCTGTACTATCTTTGTCCTTCATAATCAGCGTGTAGCAACCGTGGAAACTAGGACGGATTTCTTTTACGTAATTAATATTGACAATATAACATCGGTGAGGGCGAAAAAACATAGCCGGATTCAATCTTTGCTCAAGTTCTTTAATGGTAAATCGTGTTATTAAATCTTCACCTTGTTTAACTCTTAAATAGACAAACTCTTTTTCAGAGTAAAAGAAAATTATATCTTCTACCTTAACAGGATAGATAGTTCCTCTTAATTTCCCTGTAACTATTTGGAAATAATTTGATTTCCCAGAAGGAAATCCTTCCTTGCTGAACTCTGTAAATAATCGATTTATAACCTCCTCAACTTTGGATTTTTCAATAGGTTTTAAAAGATAGTCAAAAGCTTTAACTTTAATAGCTTCGATAGCATGATCTTCATAGGCCGTAACAAAAATAATTTTGGGGGCGCTATCCATGTTTTGCAATATATGAACTAGTTCAATGCCACTCATATCTGGCATTCTTATGTCTAAAAAGACGGCATCATAATTTAGAGCGGTAATCAGTTGATAAGCCTCATTGGCATTACTGGCTTCGCCAACTATGGAAATATTGTTAAACATGCTCAAATGATATCGTAACTCCTTGCGGGCGGGGTACTCATCATCAACGATTAGTACTCGTAACTTTTTCATTTTAAATCTTCCTTTCAAATCATACTAATTCTTCTAAATATTCCTCTGTACCCATTGGCATAATATGAACTCCATCAGAAATACTTTTTAATTCATTAATGGTGTCTTGTGCAATTCTTAATCCCTCTTTTATAGGATTTTTAGATTTTTCAAGAACATCAATGAATTTCTCCGGAACCTTAATTCCGGGAATGTTTTTGTTCATATACCTGGCCATAGCAGCTGATTTTAAAGGAATAATACCTACCAAAAACCGTATGTTAAATCTTTTAGCATCTTCAATAAAATCAGCAACTTCCCGAACAGAATATACCGCCTGTGTTTGTACAAACCTGATACCAGCGGCCACTTTCCTCTCTAATTTCCACATTTGGGCTTCTCTGCACTGAAGTGAGGGATTTACTACACCACCATAGATTAAATTAGGTTTTCCGGTCAAAACCTTGCCGTTTAAAGTATAGCCATTGTTAAGTTGAGCAGCGGTAGCCATGAGCTGTACTGAGTCCAGGTCAAACACAGATTTAGACTTGGGGTCTTCACCGATTAATGTATGATCACCTGTCATAAAAAGGAAATATTCTACCCCTAAAGCCGCTGCTCCCAAAATCTCAGATTGTAAGGCCATCCGGTTTCTGTCTCTACAGGTCAGTTGACATATGGGAGTAATGCCTTCCTTTAGTAATATGGCACATACAGCCACTGGAGAAATCTTAATACTTGCCCTTTGATTATCGGTGATATTAATTGCATCAACTTTCCCCCAAATTTTTTTAGCCGTTGTGAGTAATTTTGAACAATCTATCCCTCTCGGAGGACATAATTCAACGGTTGTTATGAATTGCCCTGATAATAATTTTCTTCTAAAATCCATTAGTCCTCACCACCGAATAGTCTTTAATCTGATTCAGGATCTGCGTTATCGATATCCTTCTATTTTGAACTTTGGGAATAACCATGCACCATACACAGTCTTTAACTCCATCAATTTCACATTTGCCATTTTGAGCCCCTCCACAAGGGCCATTAATTAATCCTTTAGCACAGTGCATGATAGGACAAGTCCCTGCCATCGGAATCATACAATTTCGACATTTTACACATACTCCGCGCATCATTGACACCACCTAAAGGTATTTTAATTAATACCATCGTTCCACGATGTTCCTGGCTTTTGATTTTCAACCGGTATTTTGGTCCATACAAACTTATTAATCGTTGGTCAATATTGCTTAAAGCCAAACCGTTATTAGTATCTTGAGTAGGAATCAGTATTTTAGCTTGCCGGTCTCTAGGAATTCCTTTACCGTTGTCACGAACCAGCACATATAAAGTTTTATTCTTTTCTTTACAAGTTATTGTAACTTCTCCACCATTGGTAAGGGGTGAAACTCCATGTAAGATGGCATTTTCAACCAAGGGCTGAATAATTAGTCCAGGTATTAAAAGATTTAATAGATGCGACTCCACATTAAAGGCAACTTTAAGTCTATCACCAAATCTAGCTTGTTCTAACGTTATATAAGTTTTGATATATTCAATTTCCTCGCTGAGGGTGATAAAATCTTGGTCACTTTTTAATGTTTTGCGGAAGAACTTTGAGAACTCAATTAGCAACTCCCGAGCCTTATCCGGGTCATTTCTACTACAATAGATAATCGTGTTGATAACGTTAAACAGAAAATGAGGTCTAATCTGAGCCTGCAGGGCTTCTAGCTTGGCTTTCGCCGCCAATTGTTTTTGATGTTCTTTTTCCGCAAGTTCAATCTGAATACTAAGGATCTGGCCGATACCTTTGGCTAAGTTCAATAGATAATCATCAATGCGAGTCCTATTAACCTGGTATAATTTCAGGGTACCAACAACCTTGCTGTCACAAAAAAGAGGTACAATTACCGCTGCTTTAAGGGGACAGGAACAATCTTTAATTGAACAATTAAATTCACCGTTATTTATTACCATCACCTTACCTGCATTAATGGCTTCCTTGGTTACGTTAGTAATAATACTTTTCCCTAAACGATGATGATTGCAGCCTGCTCCGGCAAATCCTATAATTTGCTGGGTATCAGTAATCGCTACAGCATCTACCGGAATAATTCTTTTAATAATTTCAACAACCTTTTGAGCTGTTTCCGGAGTCAGGCCTTGCCTTAAATAGTGTAACGTTTCATAGGCTAAATAAATTTCAGGTTTGTATAAAGAATAACTCGGAGCTGTAGCTTCCCTGTTTTTTTTCCACTGAAGCTTTCCCAGCCAAACCCCTGCTAAGAAACCAAATATTGCAAGACTAATAGCCGATAGCATCTCTAAGCACATCCTCAATAAATTCTATTGGGTCAATTTCCTTCACTCCATGAACTTCCCTGACCACCATAAACTTTTGACAATTGTTATCACAAACACTTTTATGTTTTTCTAAACATTCTATAGAGTCAAAAATATAAACATTGATACCAATTTCAGACGCCATTTGTACCAGCCCATCTATTCTGGCATCTCCAACGCTACCACCTACAATAGCTAATGAAGGTTTAAAATTCCAAACTTCATAAAGATATTCCAGATCTTCTTTTAATGTCAATAGTTTTCTTCCCATTTTGCATCTACTCCTTATGAATTTTTCAAAATTATTTTCGCCTAATAAAAACCATAATTTTGAAGAAACATCCAACTTAAAACCCTTTTTCAGCATAAATCGAATTAGCAATATAATTGATTTGATTAAATATTTTTGTTGGTCATAACTTGCTATAACTTTTTTAGGATAATAATCATATAGAAAGTTTTTTAAGTATTTGTAGTTTAGCTTCCATATTGGAACCCCTACCTCACAGGCAAGATAGTCAATAAGTAATAGACAATGTTCTAAATGATAGGCTCTGATTGTTTTGTTTTTGATAATACGGCCAAGCCAGGCATCAAATGGTTTATAAACCATTTTTTCGGCCATATCCATTAAAACAACAGCATAATCAACATTCTGGGGAAGCCAATGTACGATTATAAGTTGATCATTGTCAGATTCTTTTGCCATTACCGTTGCATGTACCATTTTTGTTACCTCCCTCAATAACTGATCTATATAATTCTTGGTAAAAGTATAATTCAATACAAAAAATCATGCATTAAAATCACCGTCAAATGGCAAAATTAATTAAATAATTATCACAAGATACCGTTGAAATGCATAAATAATCACTATATTGCTAGGACTAGCATAAAAACAAAAAAAGGTGACTCTTAAGCGTCACCTTCAGAAAATAAAGTCAAATGTAACTTTTGCGATTTTGCCTTTCTGGAATTCATCTAGAATAACTGCCGCAGTCCTTTGCGTTTCTACCTTTCCGCCGGCCAGCAAAAAGCCACGTTTACGGCCAATTGCCAGTAATATCTCATAAGGATCATAACTCAGTTCAGTTAGTTTATAACGTTCTTTTAATGCTTCCGGTTTATGGACGAGAAACCATTGGATTATCCATAAGACAACATCCTCTATTGGCAGGATTTCTTCTTTAATCGCACCTGTCGCTGCTAGCTTAATACCAACTTCGGGATCAGCAAATTTAGGCCAGAGTAGGCCCGGGGTATCCAGTAGTTCAATATCCTTATGTATTCTGATCCATTGTTGTCCTCTGGTCACTCCTGGCCTATCACCTGTTTTTGCTATAGTTTTACCGACCAGTTTATTGATAAAAGAGGACTTGCCTACATTTGGTATACCAACCACCATCACTCTGATCGGGCGATGGCGATAGCCTTTGGCTTTTAATGCTTCTAATTTTTCAGCAGCCAGGTCTTTTAAAGCCGGTACTATTTCGTTATAACCCTCTTTGTTCATTGTATTTATAGCAATTGCCCGCTGTTTTTTTTCTCTCGATTTATTTAGATATTCCAACCATCTTCTTGTTTGTACATCATCAGCTAAATCTTTTTTGTTAAGAAGCATAAGTCGAGGTTTTGTACCAAATAGAATATCGAAATCCGGGTTGCGACTGCTTGACGGGATCCTGGCATCTACTAATTCAATTATGACATCAATTATTTTTAAGGTTTCTTTTAATAAATTTTTAGCCTTGGCCATATGGCCCGGATACCAGTGGATAGTCATGCTTCCTCATCCTATTCTTAATCGTGGTAATCGTCGATTATACCGATTCTGCTCAGGGGCCAGTAGATGACCATCGCCTTGCCGACTATATTATCTTGGGGTAAAAAGCCCCAGAATCTGCTGTCATCCGAGTGGTTCCGATTATCGCCCATCATAAAATAGTGGTCATCTGGCACTTTTACCGGCCCAAAATCCTGAAAACGTAATCCCGGTGGCAAATATGGTTCTTTAATTTGTTTACCGTTTATATATAGATTACTATCCTTAATCTCAACAATATCCCCTGGTAAACCGATTACGCGCTTAATAAAATCCCGCTTTGGATCAAGTGGAAACTTAAATACCATTATATCTCCGCGCTGGGGCTTGGTAAACCGGTAAATGAATTTATTAACAATGATTCGGTCTCCAGGTTTCAGGGTTGGTTCCATAGACCCGGAAGGTATATAAAAAGGCTGTACGACAAAAAAGCGTATAATAGCCGCAAGAACGACTGCAATTGCCAGTGCCTCTAGTAGCTCCCAGAGCCCTTCCTTTTTTTCAGTATTTTCTACCAACCTTTTCCGCCCCTTTCTGTGCAAAAAGGGACCGGCTACCCAGTCCCTTTTTGTAACACTATTTCAGCTCTTTAATCCGAGCAGCCTTACCGCTCAATTTCCGCAGGTAGTACAACTTAGCGCGGCGAACCTTACCACGCCGGACAACTTCAATTTTTTCCAGGTTAGGAGAGTGAACAGGGAAAATTCTTTCCACACCAACCCCGGAAGCTACCCGTCTTACAGTAAAGGTCTCGCGCAGTCCAGCTCCTTGACGTCTGATCACAACCCCTTCAAAAAGCTGGATTCTTTCCCGGTTACCTTCCTTAACTTTTACATAGCACTTAACTGTATCACCAGGGCGGAAGTCGGGAATATCTTTACGCAGTTGTTCTTTTTCCAGCATAGTCAACAAATCCATTTTTGCTAACCTCCCTCCTGCCTAGACGCTCATATCCCCTGGTCAGGACAGCGGAACGCCCGTACTACCACAAGGCACATTATAACACATGCAACATGATTTGACAAGCACTATTTTCCCCACCAGGGCTCTCCCAGAAGTCTATCTAAAATAATCGATACCGCACTTCTGACACAAAGGTGATTATATTCTCTTCCACCATAAATGGGCTCTAGAATATAATCAGCCCCTTCCATTACTTCTTTGATTATGCCATATCCGGTGCCAAATAATAAGAGATAAGGTTTTTCACCCTTATGGATCTCTTCTCGCAATTTTATATAAGAGATAGTGTTAGGATAGACTCGAGCATCGGTAGTTATGGTTACCGGTTTTTGACCAGTCTTTTTCTCTATATCCTGGATTACATCTTCGAGAGTATCGATCAGTTGTAATCTCTGAAATGCCTCTTGACGGTCAGGATTGTAAACTGCTCCGTAACCACTGCGCCAGTACTCCAGCATATGATTGATTAACTCCTGCTGAGCTGGAACCGGATGCACAATATAGTATGTCTCCACGTTATAGGTCCGCGCACTTCTAGCAATATCGTGAACATCAAGATTAGTGATACTGGTTGTAACCACTTCCATGTGTTTGTTATAAATTGGATAGTGTAGCAACGCGATAAAAACTCTTGGCTTCGCCATGCCAATCCTCCTAGTCTTTAATTTGCCGGGGATCAACAGTGATTTCTTCTTCCATTAGTTTGTAGTCCTCTTCTTTTAATGTTACCGCTTCCAATAAATCAGGTCGCCAGGCTAAGGTCCGTTTCAATGCCTGTTGCCGGCGCCAGCGGGCAATTTTACCGTGATCGCCTGACAAAAGTATATCAGGTACTTTTAAACCCCGGTATTCACGAGGACGAGTATACTGGGGATATTCCAGCAACCCCTGGGAAAACGTCTCATCAGCTGCTGACATTTCTTCCCCTAAAACCCCCGGAATCAGCCGTGCAACCGCATCGACAATAACCATAGCAGCTAATTCGCCACCGGTTAAAATAAAATCACCAATGGAAATCTGATCTGTTACCAGTCCTTCTCTGACTCGTTCATCAATACCTTCATAATGGCCACAAATAAAAACCAGATGTTCTTTTAGCGCAAGTTCGCGGGCTATATTCTGGGAAAATTTTCTCCCTTGTGGGCTTAAAAGTATAATATTCTCTGGTACCCGACCATCTCTCTCTGCGATAAAATCCACTGCCCGGAAAATTGGTTCCGGTTTCATGACCATACCGGCTCCACCGCCATAAGGATAATCGTCAACAATTCTGTGTTTATCGGTTGTAAAATCGCGGATGTTTATGGTATTTATTTCTAACAAACCCTTTTCAAGCGCCCTTTTTATAATGGAATGGGCAAAAGGTCCCCAGAACATATCGGGAAATAAGGTCAGTATGTCAAATTTCATCTTCATCCACCAATCCCGGCATCAAGTAGACCGTCATTGTTTTAGTAACAGTATCAACTGAGAGTATGACATCTTTTATAGCTGGTAGCAAAATGTCTTTTCCGCCATCTGCAGGCTTGACTACATATACATCATTTGCCCCTGTAGAAAAGACATCAACCAGCGTACCAATTTTTTCCCCTGTATCAGTAATAACCGTCATTCCCAGCAAATCATGGATATACCAGGTATCAGGAGGTAGTTCTTTCAATTGGTCCCTGGTAATGACAATATAAGCATCTTTTAGCCGTTCAGCTGCGTTCATATCAACGATCTCTCGAAATTTAACTATAATAAATTGTTTATGCGGACGGGCAGAGTCAATATGGAATGCCCGGGTTTTTCCATTTTGTTGTACTAAAACCTCTTCCATTTCATAAAACCGTTCCGGAAAATCCGTCATAGGAATCACGCGAACTTCACCACGATGTCCTTGGGTATTGACTATTTTCCCAATGGCAATAAATTCATTATTCATTGGAGTCCCTCCGCCATTCATGCTGTCTAATGGCTATCACCTGATCATCTTCCAGTACAACTTCTACCCCATAAAGGGAGCTAAAAGATTGGCCAACTTGCAGAGTGGCCAGAGATTCAACTGTACCTTGATAGATTTCTTCACCTACGGTCCAATTGCTAATCTCTTTAAGTTTTTGAATGAGGTTTTGTTTCTGATCCAGTAATTTTTGTTTTTCCAATTCATATCTTTTTTGCTGCTGAGGGTTCCTTTTGACCAGAAAATCCAGCTGCTGCAATTCCAAATCCAACCTATTAAGATTTTCTCTTACTTCCGAAGCCATTCGCTGGCGAAAGTCCTCGGTTACTTTGACTTTCAGCACTACCGGCCGGCGGATCAAAATTTCATTCAGGTACTGCAAATCAATCCCTCCTGATGTTGAACAAGGGGCCCACGGGCCCCCTGCTCTACAGGATATCCAAGTTTACCTTTTTGCCTTCCCTGGTAGCAGCTGCTTTAACAACAGTCCGCAATGCCTTAGCAATTCGGCCTTGCTTACCGATAATTTTCCCCATATCATCAGGGGCTACACTAAGGCTGATGTTGATTTCATCACCATCTTCCTTGAGAAGCACAGTAACCTGATCGGGCTGTTCTACCAGGGCCTTGGCCAGGGTTTCCACCAGTTCTTTCATGGTGGCACCTCCTATTTCTGAACACCAGCCTTTTTAAACAAGGACTTAACAGTATCGGTGGGTTGAGCCCCTTTGTTCAACCAGGCATTAGCTTTTTCTACATCAATCTTGATTTGTGCCGGTTGGGTAGTCGGGTTATAATAACCCAGCTCATCGATAAAACGGCCATCCCGGGGAGAACGGGAATCAGCCACGATTACCCGATAAAAGGGATTTTTCTTGGAACCCATCCGCTTTAAGCGAATTTTTACAGCCACTAGTCTCACCTCCTTGTCAGAATATCGATTTCTCTATTTAAAGAACGGCAATTTAATACCGCCTTTTTTCTTCATTTTCTTCTCCAGCTGAGCGAATTGTTTCATCATCGCTTTCGCCTGTTTAAATTGCTCCAAAAGTTTATTTACATCTTGTACACGAGTGCCTGAACCTCTGGCAATACGCTTCTTACGACTGGAGTCAATAATTTCCGGTTTTGCTCTTTCCTGAGGGGTCATGGATAGGATGATGGCTTCTACACGAGCCATTTCTTTGGGATTAATCTGCTTTTGTAATTCTTTCAGCTCTTTACCTCCAATGCCAGGCAGCATGCTTAGAATATTCTCCAGCGGCCCCAGTTTTTTCATCTGCTGCATCTGGTTCAGGAAATCTTCCAGGGTGAATTCTGCTTTTCGCATCTTTTCCTGCAGTTTTTCCGCTTCCGCCTGGTCAAAAGCAGCCTGTGCCTTTTCGATTAGAGACAGCACATCTCCCATACCCAGGATCCGTGATGCCAGTCGATCCGGGTAAAAAGGTTCCAGAGCATCCAGTTTTTCGCCCATGCCAGCAAATTTTATTGGTTTACCGGTAACAGCCCGAACTGAAAGAGCTGCTCCCCCTTTGGCATCACCATCCAATTTGGTCATAATAACACCATCGATACCCAGCTGGGCATTAAAGGTCTCAGCCACTTCTACAGCTGTCTGACCGGTCATCGCATCAACAACCAGCAATATCTCATGGGGTTTGATAGCGGCTTTGATATCCTGAAGCTCCTGCATCAATTCCTCGTTAATATGCAATCTTCCCGCCGTATCGATTATCACCATATCTCGACCATGAGATGCCGCATATTCAAGGGCCCCTTTTGCTATATTGACTGCGCCAACTGAGGTCCCCATAGCGAACACAGGTATTTGTAGTTGCTCTCCTAAAACCTGCAACTGTTTAACAGCAGCAGGTCGATAAATATCAGCAGCAACCAGCAGGGGCTTTTTGCCTTGTTTACGCAATAAATTGGCCAGCTTGCCAGCACTTGTGGTTTTCCCTGCCCCCTGTAAACCAACCAGCATGATAACTGTAGGGGGCTTGGGAGCAGTAGTTAACCGGCTTTGTGTACCACCTAGAAGTTCTATCAGTTCTTCATGGACTATTTTAATCACTTGCTGAGCCGGTGTTAAACTGGCTAAAACTTCTTGTCCAACAGCGCGTTCCTTTACTTTTTTTATAAAATCTTTAACTACTTTATAACTTACGTCTGCTTCTAAAAGTGCCACCCGGATTTCGCGCATCACTTCAGAAACATCTTCTTCAGTAACCTTGCCTTTACCGCGCAGCCGCTTAAATGCTGCCTGCAAACGTTCACTGAGATTTTCAAAAATAGCCATGGTTTTACACCTGCCTTTAAAAAAACGCCAGTAATTTTTTCACCAATGTGCGAGCCTCATCGATTTGACCAGCAGCCAGTTGTTGATCAATTTTTTCAACCATTGTTTTTACTTGATTATATCTGGCAACCAAACCCAGCTTCTGTTCCAGTTCTTCCAATTGTTTGAGGGAGCGTTTTAAAAGATCATGTACACCCTGCCGGGAAACAGCCAATTGTTCTGCGATTTCCGTTAGTGTTAAATCCTCATCATAGTATAACTCCATGACCAGTTTTTGTTTGTCCGTCAGAAAGTCACTATAAAAGGACAAAAGCAGACTGATATAGTCCCTTTGTTCAAACGGTATCACCATTAGGCTCCCCACCTTTGTTCCTTACTAATTCTACACAAAAAAGATCAGGGTGTCAAGCAATTTTACTTGACACCCTCTTTTTTATAAGATTCTCCAGTTTTTGATGTGCAGGGTTGAAAATAGTCCCCATGATTGCCTTTCAATTATAACTGGCTTCCTTGGCAGCTCCTGATGGTAATAAATTTCAATGTTATTACTGACAAAACACAAATAGTCTTCTTGTTTCCCTATCGGAGCACCTAGCCTGATACCCGGTTCGAAACGGAACTCCCCACAACAGGAGTGAACAGAATTGGGGGCTTCAATAGTAATGGCCTTTACTCCCTTTCTGTTTAGATATTTTACTACCTCAGGTTCTAGTGTTACCATTACGGCTGCCCCCCTTGCAGAATAAAGTTATTGCAGTAATGATGATCTTTCACCGGTTTTGATGATCTGGAACCAGCGCCGGAAGGAATCCAGCAAAATAACAGCAGCCAGTGAAATCATCAAGATACTTAGCCCGGTATTCAAATACATCCCTTTCGGTAGATAGACGTTGATCATTGTAGTTAGTCCAGCAGTAATTGTTGTAATGGCCAGGAAGACCATCGGCACGAAAGTAATCAAAGCGTATGATATTTTTCCGCTTTTCTTAAGAATGATGGTAGTGCCGATTGCCAGAGCCAGAGTTGCTAATAACTGGTTGGAAACCCCGAAGATTGGCCAGATGGTCTTAATTTCACCACCGTAAATCAAGTATCCCCAGGCAAAGGAAACGATAGCACTGGTGATGATGACGTTCCAGGGGGCATTGGGGTTTTTGACTCTGGCAAAATCTTGCAAAATATAACGGGCTACCCTGGTACCGGCATCAATGGTTGTTAAAATAAAGAGTGCTTCGAACATGATGGCGAACTGATACCAGTAAGCCATCAGATGTTTTAATCCAGGTATGCTGGAGAAAATATAGGCCATACCTACAGCCAGTGATACAGCACCGCCGGGCCGACCCGCCACTTCTTCGCCAACCAATCTGGATAGCTCCGGCAGGTTAACAATTTGCATCCCCAGTTTGGCAAAAACTTCAGGTTTGGTGTTGATGGCAAAATAATCGCCAGGCAGAAGAACTGTGGCAGCAATTAAAGCCATTACACCAACAAAAGCTTCAACCAGCATACTGCCAAAACCGACCAGTTGAATGTCCTTTTCGTTATTAATCATTTTAGGAGTAGTACCTGAGGAAATCAGAGCATGAAAACCCGAAATAGCTCCACAGGCGATGGTGATGAAAACAAAAGGCCAAACCTTACCGGGAATGATCGGACCGCCTCCAGCAACGAACTTGGTGGTTGCCGGCATATGAATTTCCGGATTGACAATAATGATCCCCAGCGCCAGGGCCAAGATGGTGCCGATCTTAAGGTAAGAGCTTAAATAATCCCGGGGGGCCAGCAACAGCCAAACTGGAAGCGCAGCTGCCAGGAACCCATATGTTGGCAGCAAGATCTTTAAAGCGTTCTCAGAAAAGATAAACCAGCTGGCGAAACCAGAATTTTTAATATAGGGACCAGTTATTACCGCCAGCATGATCAAAGCCGTACCGATCAGGGAAGCCTCACCAATTTTTCCAGGACGCCATTTATGCATATATAAACCAATGAAAATTGCAATGGGAATTGTCATGCCTACGGTATATACCCCCCAGGCATTCTGGAACAGGGCATTTACTACAACAATCCCCAATCCGGCCATCGCAATAAGGATAATCAACAAAATGGCAATCCCGGTTGCAAAGCCAGTAACTGGTCCTACTTCAGCGCGAGCAATGTCTGACAGGGATTTTCCATCATGACGAACAGAGGCGAATAAGATTACCATGTCGTGAACCGCCCCTGCCAGCACAGCACCGATCAGAATCCAGAGGAAACCGGGCAAATAGCCAAATTGTGCTGCCAGCACCGGGCCAACCAGTGGTCCAGCCCCGGCAATCGCCGCAAAATGATGGCCAAAGACAACCCATTTATTGGTGGGAACATAGTCTTTACCATCATTAAAGCGATGGGCGGGCGTGGTGCGTTCACCGTCAAAGGCCAGAACTTTGGCAGCAATGAAAGCACCATAAAACCGATACGCTAAAATTAAAACCAGAGCTGCCGTCAAAACAAGAGTTAGTGCGTGCATATCAGTACACCTCCTGCAAAAAGACTTATAATTGCATTTTCAGTGTACTGCCATACCGCCTTTTCGACAGCATTTTCGACATAAAATGTCCTAAAATCGACACGAAATGGTCTAAACAAGCCCTAGTTTTTCTCTAAATTCATTGACGTAGGATCGGCTGACAGGAATTACTTCTGCCTCTTTATCTCTAAAGATCAGATTGTAAGTACCTTTAAACCAGGGGACGATTTCCACGATAGCTTCCAGATTAACTATATAACTGCGATGAACCTTTAGAAAACTATCCTGGTTGAGTTTCTGGGCAATTTCATATAGTGAGAAATTCGTTGGAAAATCGTGGCCCTCAACCCTGACAACGGCATTCCTGCCCTCTGCTTTGATATAGAGAATATCTTCCTGGTTAATCAACAAAATCCTTCCATCTTTTATTGCAGGGATTTTTGTCTTTTTCCCTTTTTGTAGATGTTCTATTGTTTCTTTTAAAATTTGATAATGCTCATTAACGGCTTTGATATTTTTCCATTCCTGGATAGTTTTTTGTAATCTTATTTTATTCACCGGTTTCAGCAAATAATCCAGGGCATGAAGTTCAAAAGCCTCGATCGCATACTGGTCATATGCTGTAACAAAAATTACTCTGGTCCGGGGTACTAGCCTTGCCAGAAATTTTGCTACTTCAAGTCCGGACATGTCATGTAACTGAATATCCAAAAAAACCAGTTCTGGCTCCAGTTGTTGTGCCAGTTCAAGGGCTTCCTGTCCACTATCAGCTTCCCCTGCTACTTCAATTTCGGGATAATCTTTTAGCAGGAATTTTAACTCTTGTCTAGCTGGCAGTTCATCATCGACTATTAGTACCCTGATTTTCATTTTTGTACTCCTTCCGGTATAACAAACTCCACCCTGGTTCCATAAGTCTGACCTGGCAATGGACTAATTATCTTTAACCCCGCTTCCGGGCCAAACCAGCTACGCAGACGGGCATCCACATTTTTCAGCCCCATTCCACTCCCATCTGATTCTTTTTTTGTTTGATTGAACCCTACGCCATCATCTTCTATCCAGACCAGTGCCTGGTTCCGCTCTTGTTTAATACCTATTTGCAAATTGCCAAAACCCCGTTTGGGCAACAATCCATGACGCAGGGCATTTTCAACTAATGGTTGTAGAGTTAACGGGGGAATCTTTACCGGTCTCAATTCAGGATCAATCTGCCAGGTTATAGCAATGCGATGGCCAAAACGGGCCTCCTCAATCGCTAAATAGGCTTTTACGTGTTCGATTTCCTCTCTGATATCCACCAGTCGTTTGTTATCCTGAAGATTTTTGCGAAAATAGTCGCCTAACTGCGCCAATAGACCTCTCGCTTTTTCTGGATCGGTACGACAAAATAACATAATAGTATTAAGGGCATTAAATAAAAAATGAGGGTTAATCTGGGCCTGTAACGCTCTTATTTCAGCATCAGCCAGTAATTGAGAACGCCGTTCCAGTTCCGCCAGCTCCAGCTGGGTGGAAAAAAGGTGGGCTAGACCATTGGCAAATTCTATTTCCACTTCTGTTACAGGTTTGTTGGTACGATGGTAGATTTTCAAAGTACCTACTACCTGTTGATTTTGCCTTAATGGAACTATTACCGCTGTATTTAAAGGACAGGTCGGATGGGAACAGTCGATTTCCTGCCTGCTACCAGCAATTTTGGTTTGACCAGTTTCAATTACTATCCGGGTTGCCTCTGTCTGGATAGGCTGACCTGGTAGATGATGGTCACTGCCGGCACCTACATGTGCCAGAATGTTTTCCCGGTCAGTTATCGCTACCGCTGCTGAACCGGTTTCTCTTAAAATTATCTGAGCAACTTCCCCGGCAGATTGGATAGTCAGTCCATGGCGTAAAATAGGCAAAGTATAATTAGCAATCTTCAGGGCCAGTTGTGCCATAAAGGCAGCTATTCGTTCCTGTTCCTGAAAACTCTGGCGGACTATCATAATAAAAATAGCAATCCCAGCAGCGTTGACAATAGTCATTGGTGCTGCTATTACTTTCACCAGATCAAGAGCTGAAACAAAAGGACGGGCTAAAGCAAGAATGATCAGCATCTGTAAAGATTCAGCAATGAAGCCGGTAACAAAACCTACTCGCCAGTCCATCGCTTGTTTGGGCCAGTATTTATTGACCAGGCCTCCTAACAGTCCCTCTATTGTAGTGGAAACAGCACAGGCAAAACCCGTAAATCCTCCCAGAGACCAGCGGTGAATTCCTCCGATAAGGCCAGTTATAGCTCCTACTGCTGGTCCCCCTAGCAAACCGGCCACTATGGCTCCTACTGCGCGGGAGTTGGCGATGGCACCTTTGACTGGAATACCATAATAAGTGCCCAGAATGGTGATTATCCCAAAAATAATCACCATCCCCCCTTTTTCTCGCCAGGTCAAATCCTGGCGTAACAATCTCCGAAACAAGGGGGTACGTGAAAAAAGGTAAGCTATCGTTACTACTACTGTTAACCTCTCAAACAGGGTTAGCAATAAGCTCATAATATCAGCTCCCTACAACTTGCCAGCTTTTCTTAAAAATACACAAAGGGTATGTAAAATTTGAGCTTCCAGGCTACTTTCCTTTAATATTAATTGTCTTCCCGACATTAGAGTCGGTACATTCGTTTTGGGATCTGAAAGATACATAGCCAGTAACCCCGTAATCACCAGCTCATGAAAACTATTATACTGGAGCTTGTTAATTGAATCTTTAGCATTTTTATAAAACAGAATCAAGCGTTTTTCCCTTTCCGCATCAGTCGCATAATAAAAATGAAAATTCAGATCTCCCTCATTTTTGTCTTCCTCCTGGTCAATATAGTAATCTAAAAGTATATGTAAACCCGTAATCCAGGGAAAATAATAACTCGCTTCTTGTGGCTCCAAGCCTGCTACCAGAGCAAACACTCCCAGGGTAGAACCTGTAGCAGCCGCAAATTCCATGGGATATAGATTCCAGTAACTCTTTCCAGCTTCTCTAGCCCATGTCTCTAATTTTTTTTCCCGCACTGACCAATCCAGGTGTTTATAGATCTGAAGTTCACTGTATAAGGTAACCCACTCTGCTGCTAGGTGAGCTTTGTATTCATCCCAGCCCAAACTCTTTAATGCCTTTTGACAGGTCGTAACCAGCTGGTTTAAATAACCGCCATCATTCTTTACAGGATAATTCAGATAATAATCACGGCTGGCTGCTGCCGGCCTAATTGCATCCAGCATGGCATAATGCAACTGCCGAAAAGCTTGCTCTTCAATTACCTGGGCCCGATCACAGAGATTATCCAGATAATCACTGATTGTCTGAAAGGCAACTATAAAATCAAGCACTTCCTGCTGCCTGGCCCCTGGATAAAGGGCAAAAACTGCCCCTCCAATACAGTGGAACTTTTTATGTTCAATGCTTGCTAGAGCTTGAGTTTTTAATAAATTTTCGGGCATTCTTTCCGCTAGCTCTTTCCAGTTAGCAAGCCTTTGTTCTACCTGAGGCATAACTTCCACGATATACCTGTACAGCCATTTTGTCCATTGAACCGCTTTTTTCATGAGCTACCTCCTGTCAATGAATCACTATGATTATATCACTCCTTTTATAAAACGGCAAAAGCCTGCCCCAACGGGACAGGCTACTTTTCCCTATTTTTCGCTGGCAGCCCGGGCCAGTAGTTCCTTCGTCCGGGCTTCTGCTCTCTCAATAACTTCCTTTTCATCAACAAAAAGAAGTTTGCGTTCGGTCATGATGACTCGACCGTTAACAATCACCGTATCTACATCTGCTGCAGTAGCCGAATAGACCAGATTGGCTATCAGGTCATGGCGCGGGTATAAATGGGGCTTCTCCAGATCGATTAAGATGATATCAGCCAGGTATCCTGGTTGCAACTGCCCCAGATTATCGTAGCCAAGGGCCTGAGCCCCTTTAACCGTAGCCATCTCCAGAGCTGTGTAAGCAGGCAACACCGTAGGGTTCATGGTAAAAACTTTATGTAGTAGAGCTGCGCTTCTCATTTCCTGCATTAGATCCAGGTTATTGTTAGAGGAAGGCCCATCTGTTCCCAGACCAACCACAGCCCCTAACTCCAGGAGGCGGGGAACCGGGGCCACTCCAGAAGCAAGCTTCATGTTGCTCTCCGGATTATGCGCAATTCCAACTTTATGGTTGGCCAGTATTTCCATCTCTTCATCAGTTAAATGGACACAGTGCGCGGCCAGAACCTGCCGTCCCTTAAAGAGACCAATCTGGTCCATCAATTTAACAGGAGTGGTGCCGTATTTTTCTTTAATTTCTCCCACTTCGGCTTTAGTTTCTGCCAGGTGAATATGGATACCTACTTTTAGATCATCAGCCAGTTTCATTACCCGTTCCAGATACTCGGGTGGGCAGGTATAAGGTGCATGGGGTCCAAGCATAACCTTGACCATGCCATCTGCCTTGCAATGCCAGCATTCTACCAGCTCTACTGATTCATTAATGGCCCGCTCTGCATTCGGTCCAAAGCCTATCATGCCCCGGGCCAAATTAGCTCTGATTCCTACTACCTGAGCAGCTTCAGCCACTCTGCCCATTTCAAAATACATATCGGCAAAGAGGGTAGTCCCACTCTTAACCATTTCAGCACAGGCCAGCAATGAACCCCAGTATACATCTTCACTATTTAGATGGGCCTCGATTGGCCAGATTTTTTTCTGTAGCCATTCCATTAATGGTAAATCATCAGCATAACTCCTCAGCAGCGTCATTGCAGCATGGTTGTGACAGTTAACCAGACCCGGCATAACGACCTTGCCTCTGGCATCTATTACTGTATCGGGTTGAAATTCAGCGGGCACGTTACCGACATACTTGATTTCCTTGCCTTCAATGGCCAGATCAGCATTGTACAAAATCTGATCCGGCCCAGTCATTGGCAAAATAGCAGTTGCGTTTTTAATTAATAAACTGCCCATAAAGCACCCTCCTTTTCTACCACTGGGCCAGCTGCTTCGTTTTAGCTTCCGGATTCTCCCTTTCTTTTAATAAGCGAGTGTAATAAGCTATCTTACAGCTGTGTTCCAGACTGGCAGTTAATTGATAGGCTTCTTCCAGCAATTGGCCAATAGCAAAACTGCCATGGCCGCGAACCATCACAATCTTGTATTCCTTCAATAAGTCAGGGAGTTTTTGTTCAACTTCCTGTGAGCCCACCGTATGTTCCACACTCAATACTGGTATTTTATGCAACAAATAGGCTCCTTCTGAGTCCACAGGTATAATCTCATCTTCCAAAAGTGACAGGGTTGTTGCAAACACCGGATGGGCATGGACAATAGCCAGGGCCGCTGTATTGCGGTAAATGGCCCGGTGGACCCGAATTTCTGTTGACGCCAGGGTAATATGGCAATCATTTTTCTCCAGCCCAGTTTCAATTAGGTCCCGCTCTGTTAAATGTCCCAGCATTGCTCCGCGACGGGTAATAATTATCCGGTCTCCCTGCCTGATACTTAAGTTTCCACTATGGGAATTGTTCAATCCCGATTGAAAAAGGTCCCGGCCTACCAACTGGAACATATTAAGCACTATGGTCTTCCTCCAGTCCTAACTGTCTTAATTTGGTGGGAGTGGGCACTCCTTGCTTGTCCCAGCCCCGATAATGGTAATATTCCCTTACCATGGTTTCCAACTGTACCACCATACCGGCAGCAGGTCCCGATTGAACTGGTTCTTTTAAAAGTCTTGGGGGAAGAGTATCATCAGCTGCGCTAAAGCCGGCTTTAAGATTAAATAGCCTTTCCAGGTTCCAGATGCGTTCCCCGATGATATGCAAATCCTGAGGCTGATAATTGATACCTGTCACTGCAGTCAGCAAGCGGGCAAAGTATTCTTCTGAAACCGCCAGTCCAATAAAGCGGCAGAGTACCAGGGTGTCCATAGCGGCATTGATGTTCTGGAAATTAATTGTTAACCCCGCCTTCCCTGCCGGGCTATAAGGATCTACCAGTTTCGGTACCCCCAGCACTTCCGGTCCTACCATATAGGCTCGTAAATGACAGGCACCGCGGTTGGATGTAGCCAGCGCCAGTCCCATTCCCTGGGTGCCCCTGGGATCATAGGCCGGCAGCTCCAGGCCTTTTACTTGCATAGCCAGTTCGGGAGCTCCATATTTTTCTGCCAGTCTTTTGCTGCCTTCCGCCAGGTCATTTCCAATTGACCGTCGATAAGCGATAAATTCAATCAGTTCCAGTATTTTCTCCCGGGAACCAAAAGCCAGATCCTCGGTCAGATGTCCTTTTTCTGCCAGTTCCATTGCACAGCCAATGGTGCTACCTGTAGAGATAGTGTCCAAACCCAGCAAATTACAGAGATAATTTGCCCGGGTTATGAGCTCCAGGTCAGCTATCCCACACTGAGCGCCAAAAGACCAGATGGTCTCATACTCCGGTCCTTCCCCTGATTGTTCACCTACTTTAGTAACCCGGGAACACTGGATAGGACAGGCATAACAGCCACTTCTCTTAATAGTCAGGGTTTCTGCTAGCCGTTCTCCCGAAATATCTTCCGCCCTTTCGAACTGTGACTGCTGAAAATTACGAGTGGGTAAAATGCCCAGTTCATTAAAAAGATTGACCAGCACTGCAGTGCCAAATTCCGGGAGTCCCTGGGAAGTAATAGGATTAGCCTTTAGCCATTTATTAGTTTCATAAACCACAAAATCCAGGCGCTCAGGATCTGCTACAGGAACCTTCTTCTCTCCATCAACTACTATGGCTTTGAGATTTTTGGCTCCCATAACTGCTCCCACACCACCGCGCCCCAAAGCCCGGCTATAGTCGTTAATGATAGCTGCATATTTTACCAGGTTTTCTCCAGCAGGGCCAATACAGGCTACACTTACCTGACTGCCTTCCTTTTGTTTTAGCAATTCAGTAGTTTCCCTGGTATCTCTTCCCCAGAGCTCAGCAGCAGCTTTTATTTGAATCTGGTCATTCTTGATTACTATATATACCGGCTCTGCTGCCTTCCCTTTGATATACAGGGCATCGAAGCCACAGCGTTTGAACTTAACCCCCCAGACCCCACCAGCATTGGAATCAAAAATGGTTCCAGTCAATGGCGACTTAGTGGATAGACTAAATCTACCGGAAGTTGGTACTTTCGTTCCGGTCAGGGGCCCAACGGTAAAAATTAAAGGGTTCTGGGGACTTAAGGGATCCAAACCGGGATCCGTTTCCCGGTAAAGGAGATAAGTTCCCAGTCCCCTGCCCCCGATATATTGCCGGTAAATTGTTTCAGCAATTGTGTCTACCTTTACTTCATAATTGTCTAGATCGATACGAATAATTTTGCCCATCCAGCCAAACATAAATGTGCTCCTTCCAGTGTTTACTCACCATGTTGCCAGCCATAAAGATAGGCTTCCTGTTCCGGTGTCAATTTATCTATGGTAATTCCGAGAGACTGCAGTTTTAATTCTGCTACTCTCCTATCAATCTCCGGACTAACCAGGTATACTTTTTTCTCCAGTTTGGTGCCATTTTCCACTAGATAACGGGCTGACAGAGCTTGCAAGGCAAAGGAAGTATCCATAATTTCGGCAGGATGGCCATCTCCCGCTGCCAGATTAACCAGTCGTCCTTCTGCTAGTAGATATAACTTCCGACCATCTGCCAGCGTAAATTCTTCAATATCTTTGCGTACTACCCGTTTGCTTATTGCCAGTTCATTCAACTCCGGTTTATTGATTTCCACATCAAAGTGTCCGGCATTGGCCAGCAGTACCCCGTTTTTCATTTTTTCATAATGCCAGCGCCGGATTACATCCTTGCAACCGGTAACTGTAATAAACACATCTCCTAAAGCCGCTGCCTCATCCATGGTCATTACCTGGAACCCATCCATATGGGCTTCAATGGCTTTGATGGGGTCAACCTCACAAATAATAATTTTGGCCCCCAGGCCTTTAGCTCGCATCGCTACCCCTTTCCCACACCAGCCATAACCAATAACGACCACTGTCTTACCTGCAACTATCAGATTAGTAGTTCGCATAATCCCTGTCCAGACTGACTCCCCGGTCCCATAACGATTGTCAAACAAATATTTACTATAGGCGTCATTAACAGCGATCATAGGAAAGGGCAGGCGGTTTTCCTTTTCCAGGGCCCGCAGGCGCAAGACACCGGTAGTAGTTTCTTCACAACCACCGATAATGGAGCTAGCCAATTCCGGCCTTTCTGTGTGAATTAAATGCATTAAATCGCCACCATCATCTATAATAATATCCGGCCGGGTGTCCAGTACCATCAATAAATGCTGTTTGTATTCCTCAGGAGTAGCATTATACCAGGAGAATACCTGTAAACCTTGTGCCGCCAGTGCTGCTGCTACATCATCCTGAGTGGAGAGGGGATTAGAGCCTGTGATGCTAACATTTGCGCCCCCGGCTTGCAAAACCAGAGCCAGGTAAGCAGTTTTGGCTTCTAAATGCATGGAAATGGCAACTCTTTTTCCATTAAAAGGTTTATCCCGTTCAAATTCCTTACGGATTTCATTTAATACCGGCATGTGTTCTTTAACCCAGGCAATTTTTTTTGCGCCATTTTCCGCCAGGTTGATATCTCTGACTAGATAATTCATTTTGCTCCCTCCCCATATGTTTTTTGCAAATTGACTTTATAGGGCTTTCTGATAATTCCTTTTTCGGTAATAATGGCATCAATCAAATAATTGGGAGTAATATCAAAGGCTGGATTAAAGACTTTTACCCCTTCGGGAGCAATCCGCTGGCCGCATATATGAGTTATTTCCCGGGGATCCCTTTCTTCGATAGGTATATCGTCTCCGGAAGCCAAAGTCAAGTCCACTGTGGAATATGGTGCCGCCACATAAAATGGAATCTTATTTTCTTTGGCTAAAACAGCTAAGCCATAAGTACCAATCTTATTGGCCACATCGCCATTGGCAGTAATGCGGTCTGCACCAACTATGACCAGATCAACCATTCCCCGCCGCATCAGATAACCGGCCATATTATCGGTAATTAAGGTAACCGGAATCCCATCCTGCATAAGTTCAAAGGCAGTTAAGCGAGCCCCCTGCAGCAAAGGTCTGGTTTCATCAGCATAAACCTGTACCTGTTTGCCAGCAGCATGGGCAGCTCTGATTACCCCCAGGGCAGTACCAAACCCTGCTGTTGCCAGGGCCCCTGCATTACAGTGGGTAAGAATACGGGCTCCGGAGGGAATCAGCTGTTGTCCATATTCACCCATACGGCGATTCAACTCCAGATCTTCCTGGTGTATAGCTTTAGCCTCCTCCAGAAGAATGTCGGCTATTTCTGCAGGCTGCAAGTGGGATACCTCTAGCAGTTTCTTCTCCATACGATCTAAGGCCCAGAACAGGTTAACAGCTGTAGGCCTGGTGCTGGCCAGGACCTGTTTCACCTCTTGCATTTCCGCCAGAAATTGCTCTCTGGGCAGGTTTTGATGTTCCCGGGCCCCCATGGCATAGCCAAAGGCAGCCGCCGCTCCTATAGCCGGCGCACCGCGCACTTGCATAGATTTAATGGCATTGGCTACCGCCAGATAGTCCGAGGATTGTACATATTCGATGGTTAATGGAAGCCTGGTTTGATCCAGTATCTCCAATATCCCTTCTCGCCAGCGTAAGCTCTCCACAACAATTGCCTCCTTTACAAACTGCCCAGATCCGAAATAGCCCGGCCACAGCTACAATTCCGTTCCTGGGGTAGATTATCCATAACCTCCAGTAATAGGGTTTGCAACTTGCTTGCATTCTGGGCCATCGTTTCCAGTACTTCCGTATGAGTTAAAGGAGTGGGCGATATTCCAGCTGCAAAGTTAGTCACCATGGCAATTGTAGCATAGCAAATTTCCGCTTCTCGCGCCAAAACCACTTCCGGAACGGAAGTCATGCCAACCAGATCTCCACCTAAGCTACGGTACATGCGTATTTCCGCCGGGGTTTCAAAGCGAGGCCCTTCAGTACAAACATACACCCCGCCTTTGGCTATTTCGATGCCTTTTCTGCTTGCAGCCTGAGCGATGATTTCTCGCAAGTGGGGACAATAGGGTTCAGTCATATCAATATGAATAACCCCTTTTTCGCCCCCGGTAAAAAAGGTGGATTCCCGCTGTTTGGTAAAATCCAGGAATTGATCTACCAGGACAAAAGCACCGGGAGGGAATTCCTGTTTCAGGGAACCCACTGCAGCTGTTGCAAAAATCCTCTGAACTCCCAGATCCTTTAAAGCCTTAATATTTGCCCGGTAATTTACCAGATGGGGGGGCACAGAATGTCCAGCCCCATGGCGATTCAGGAATGCTATTTCCTTGCCTTTGTAAAGTCCTATTTTTACACTGGTAGTGCCATATTCATTTTCCAGCAACTCATCTCGTAAATCGCTAAACAGGCGGGGATCATAAACTCCCGTTCCCCCAATTATCGCTACTTCAATCGCCATTTTTCTACATCTCCTTTGCATCACTTCGGTCAAAGAGGGCAGAGGCAAATTCCTGGGGGGCAAAGGGCCTCAAGTCCTCCATCTTCTCCCCTATGCCAATGAATTTCACCGGCACTTTTAACTCGTTTTTAATGGAAATTATCACTCCACCCTTGGCAGTGCCGTCCAGCTTGGTAAGGACAATCCCTGTTACTCCGGCAGCCTCACCAAAGATCTTGGCCTGGTTTACTGCATTCTGTCCTGTAGTAGCGTCCAGTACCAGCAAAACCTCGTGGGGGGCATCCGGAACTTCTCGTTGAATCACTCGTTTAATTTTCTTCAATTCTTCCATCAAATTAACTTTGTTATGCAGCCGCCCGGCTGTATCAATAATGATAACATCAGCTTTTCTAGCTCTAGCAGCTTGCATAGCATCAAAGGCTACTGCCGCCGGATCACTGCCTTCCTGGTGCTTGATCACTTCTACTCCGGCTCTGTTTCCCCAGATTTCCAGCTGGTCAATCGCAGCGGCGCGGAAAGTATCCCCTGCTGCTAGAATGACTTTTTTGCCCTGGCTTTTTAAAAACCAGGCTAGTTTACCAATGGTTGTGGTTTTCCCTACCCCATTTACTCCAACTACGAGAATTACTGAAAACGGCTGCCCTTTCAGATTAAGCTCAATATCCTCTTCTCCTAAAATTCGGGCAACTTCTTCAGCAAGCACATCTTTTAATAGTGATGCATCTTCAATGCGCCTTTCTTTGCATATCTTCTGCAGTTTTTCTACGAGCTGCATGGAAGTAGTCACACCCACGTCTGCCTGAATCAGAGCTTCTTCCAGCTCTTCGAAAAACTCCTCATCGGGTTTACGGTATCCCGTTAATAAAGTCTCAATTTTTTCTACGAAAACCTGCCTGGTTTTGGCCAGACTTTCTTTTAACTTGCTAAAAAAGCCCATGTAATACCCTCCCTCGCAAAAAATGGTTAAGGAGGATGCCTCCTTAACCACTGGCATCATTTTTTAATTTTAGCATAAAGTCTAAACGACCTCAATTGCTTTACATAAAGCGGTAAATTCCTGGGCAATCCCGAATTTGCGGTTACGGATTTCCGCTTCTGCTTCCGGAGTCTCAGCCTGGAAAAACTCCTGACTGATTTTCTCATCTTCATCTGCCAGCCGGAAAATTTCCTCTCGGACTTCAATTACTGTAGCCCCTTTTATGTTGCCATCCTGGTCGTGACCAATGGCGATAATCGGTCTACCCCAGGTCCCCGGTCCAGCCATAGCGTCTCCCATATGCATGACCCCGGTTCCACCAGGATGGGTATGCACAAAAACGGCATTTTCCGGAACCAGTTTAGCATAAATTTCTTTTAGGCTCCTCCCACTAATGTCCACAGCGCTGGAAGCAATTAGCCGGGAAGGGATATAGCCCATACCACCCACTACCGGTTTTCCCATGCCGGTAACATGCCCCTTTTCATCCACAATGCCGATTACCGCTACCTCCCGGCCTTGTCCCACCTCTGTAGACTTTACTACCAGCTCCTGAGCCAGCTCTTTGGCAATAGTATTTACCTCAAACCGCTGGAGCTGCCAGTTTTGCTGGCAAAAGGGCCCTGGCCAGGGTTTTAGCTCTGTCTCTACAACCGAGACAGGCTCTGATAGGTAGAGAAATCTCTGGGCTAATTCATTACTGGCTTGCAATACTCTTCTCTCCTCATCCATATTATCAGCGGCCAGTATATCTAGATCCACTCGCTCGGCTTTAGTTCCCAGGTCGAAATAATCTGGCCTGACATCAATATAACCGATGCCAGCCACACGCTTATGTTTAATACCAATTGCCACAACAGAACAGCCAAAAAAATTAATCCCACTGACATCAGTAATCAAGCCGCTTTTCCCTGGCCGTGTAATAATGAAGACGGCGTTGTCTGGCAAACTCATCAAACCTTCGATCACAGGTCTGCCTTCCATGTTACAGATGTATTTTAAAAGCTGGCGCAGGGGCAAACCTGAAATCCCCCCCTCAACCAGGGGAGTGATACAATCGATAATACCCTGTTCATTGACCAGACCGAACACACCACAATTGCGGCCCTGGCCCAGACGGTTACTGGTTTCCAGAAGCTTATCCACTATCGCTTTGGCAATTCCTTGAACTTTCATCCCTAACCCTCCTGCAGCTTTTGTTTTTAGTTTGGCAAAGCAGGAGGTGTTTCATGCTAAACCTGTTTTAACAAGAACTCATAAAACTTTTGGGCAATTGGCGGAAGAAACACCTGCCGGTGGCGCAATAGATAGAAGGTGCGGCTCAAGTCCAGACCTTTGACCCGTACAGCTGCAATTTTCCCTTCAGCAAGCATATCGGCAACTGCTAAATTGCTTACCCAGCCTGCACCTAAACCGGAAGCAACAGCAGTCACTACTGCCCGGCTGGATCCTAATTCCATCAAAACCGGCAACTGGGATAACTCAATATTTAAAGTTTGTAATCTAGTTTCCACAACCTTTCTGGTTCCAGACCCCTGTTCACGTAAAATCCAGGGAGATTCCCACAAACGCCCTGGCTCAATTTCCTGCACCCCAAACCAGGGGTGTTCAGGCCCTACGATTAGCAAAATCTCATCTGACCGCCAGGGCTGACATTCTAGCAAAGGATCTTTCAAAGCTACACCTGTTACCCCTAAATGCACAGCCCGCTCCAGTAAAAGCTGTCCTACTGCTTCACTATCCGTAATATTAAGCCCCAGGGACACTCCTGGAATGTGATTGCGAAAAGTAGCCAGCAATACAGGCAATAAATACTCCCCGGGAATAGTAGAAGCTGCCAGCCGGATTGTACCGGTCTGGGAAGCTTTCAGTTGCTCCAGCCCATCCTGTAAAATATTCCATTCACTGAGAATGCGTTTGGCCTGTCGGTAAAGCAAATGACCGCCGTCTGTAATAATTAGCTGTTTTTCTCCGCGCTCGATCAAGGGCAGCCCCAGTTCTTCTTCCAGATTTTTGATTTGCAAGCTAACCGCCGGCTGGGTCATATGCAGAACCCGGGCAGCTCTAGTGAATGACCCCAGTTCAACCACCAGACAAAAGGTCTCAAGTTGTCGTAAGTTCATTAAAATTTCACCCTCAAATCCCCAATTCTCCTGGTCACTCGCTGCCGATCAAAATACTCCATTAAGGGAACCATGTATTTGCGCGATGAGTTCAAAGCATCCCGAAACTGGGCCAGTGTTATTTCCTGATGTTTTTCCAGAAGTTCCAGTAAAATATCCTTTGCTTCCTTTAGGGCCCGGCTGTGAAAATATAAATCGTCACTTATTTTTATCAGTCTGCCTTGTTGTTGTAAAAACAGTAGCACTTCCTCCTGCTGCTGGGGTGAAACTGGTAATTTCTCCGCCACTTCAGCCCAGGACGGAGGCTGAAATTTTCCTTTCAGAAAAGCTGTTTCTGCCTGGGCTACTGCCTCGGCTAATTTACCCTTTGCTTCTGGTTGAAAATCTTTTAAGGCGACATCTTGTTCTAAGATTTGCAGCTCCCCATCCTGCTGCCACATATTTAGCAAAGCAGTAAACTCTTTGTTGCTTAAATTTAGATTCAGTTTACCCCTTAGTTCTTCTTTAGAAAAACCGCGCCGCAGCGGATACTGTTGATGATATTTTTGTAAAATCTGTTTGACCGTATCCAACCATAGTAGATAAATATCCCGGGCTATTCCATACTTTTGCTTTTCCACACTGATTTCCAGAGCATCTCCTCTGCCTAGAAGAACTTGTTGAGCAGCCTGGCCCTCCTCTTGTGAGAGCTGTGCCTTTTTAATCAGTTCCTCCCACGTAAGCAGGGCGGATGAAGTGGATTTCATTACATTCAACAATAGTTCATCCGGCTCTCCTTTAAGTTTTTGCAGCAATTGCTCGTTTAGTCCTTCCTGGTATCTCCTGTGACGGGGTGGATGGGCGTCGATAATCTGACCTCCCGCCACAGTATGCATTGGACTGTAAGTACGTACTATAAACCGGTCTCTTTTGGCTGCTACCACAGGTTGTTCTAGTACAAGCTGTACCGGGGCTCTGGTTCCAGCTTCCAATTCTTCTCGATCCAGTAAGCGCAAACGGCAAAAAACCTCACTGGTTCCAAGATAGAAACGCAATCTTTGACCATGTTGTAATGCCTTTTCAACAGTCGGCAATACTTCCAGTTCCACATCCAGACGATAAGTGGGGACGAAGGCGCCAGGAACGGTTAAAACTTCTCCTTTATCCACCTCGTTTATTTCCAGGCCGTGCAAATTAACGGCTACTCTCTGGCCCGCTCTCGCCTCTTCCACCCTTTTACCATGCACCTGTAAACTGCGAATTCGACTTTGTTTACCAGAAGGTAACAGTACAACTTCCTGTCCCATCTGAAGGCGGCCACTAATCAGAGTCCCGGTAACCACAGTGCCAAAGCCTGTTATCGTAAAGACCCGGTCAATCGGCAAACGCGCCTGGCCGGTCGCAGGTCTCTCCTCAATATCACTAACCAGTTTTTCAAGAACAGCAATTAACTCGGGAATTCCCTGTCCAGTCATTGCTGAAACAGCAATAACCGGGGCGCCAGCTAACACTGAATCTTTTAAAACTTCTTCTACCTCTTCGCGGATAAGATCCAGCCATTCAGTTTCTACCAGGTCCGCCTTGGTTATCACCACAACGCCGCCCTTAACCTGAAGTAAATTAATAATATCCAGGTGTTCTCTGGTTTGCGGCATAATTCCTTCATCGGCAGCGATAACCAGCATTACCAGGTCAATGCCACCAACTCCGGCTAACATATTCTTAATAAAGCGCTCATGGCCCGGTACATCCACCAGGCCGATTCTTTGTCCAGAAGGTAAGGTAAAAGGAGCAAATCCCAGTTCAATCGAAATGCCCCGTACTTTTTCCTCTTTCAGCCGGTCAGTATCATGCCCGGTTAGGGCCTTGACCAGGGTAGTTTTGCCATGGTCAACATGGCCAGCAGTGCCGATAATAACCCGCTTCATCGGCTCTCTCCCTCCATCAAACTGGTAAAAGCTGATAAAATCATCTTTTCCTCTCCAGGTAAAACAGTGCGCAAATCCAGCAGGATCCCCTCATCCTTGATACGTACCAATATCGGCCTATCCTGTTGCCGCAAACGCTCTGCCATCAGTTGACAGTCTCGTTGTACAAACTTTATTCTGACTGCATAAGTAGGCAAACTAGTTAAGGGCATTGCGCCTCCTCCTACCTCACTGACCTCAGCTACTACTTGAACCTCAGCCTTATCATGCAATACAGTACGAAGAGAAGTTGCCAGACTTTCTGCTCTGTCCTGTATCTGGTCAGCAGTTAAGGTCAGCAGGCGCAAAGTAGGTATTTCCTGCCATACTCCTTCCGGCTCAAGATAAGCCAGCAATGTTGCCTGCAGGGCAGCAACAGTCATTTTATCGATTCGCAAAGCCCGGTTTAAAGGATGTTTTTTCATTTTGTCCAGAAGACTTTTCTTGCCGACGATAATACCAGCCTGCGGTCCTCCTAAAAGCTTGTCCCCTGAAAAAGTGACGACATCCGCCCCGGCGGCAATTGATGCCTGAACAGTAGGCTCATCACCGATACCTCTAGCAGCCAGGTCTACCAAAAATCCGGATCCCAGATCCTCCATTACCGGCAATTGATAACGTTTACCCAGTTCTACCAAATCAGCCAGGCCAACTTCCTGAGTGAAACCTACTATCCGGTAATTACTGGTGTGTACTTTCAATAACAAGCCCGTATTAGGACCTATAGCTTGTTCATAATCACTGAGCTTAGTTTTATTGGTAGCCCCCACTTCTTTTAAAATACAACCTGACTGGGCCATTACCTCAGGAACACGAAATGAACCGCCGATTTCTACAAGTTGACTGCGGGAAATAATCACTTCCTTGCCTGCCCCGAGAACGGATAAAGCCAGCAAAACTGCTGCTGCATTATTATTGACAACCAGTGCCGCTTCCGCCCCGGTAATCTGACAGAGCAGCTCCTCAACATGACTGTAACGGGAACCCCGTTTCCCGGTGGACAAATCCATTTCCAGATTACAATACCCCCGAGCCACAGCTGTCACTGCCGCCACTGCCCGGTCAGACAGAGGAGCTCTGCCTAAATTGGTATGCAAAACAACCCCGGTAGCATTTACTACCGGTTTTAGTTGCGGGGTGGATAGACGTAATAGGGCCTTTTCCACCTCAGCGCAGATCTCCCTTATCGCCGGTACCGCTTTTAATTCCTCATTCCTGATTCGCTGGCGATAGGCCTCTATCACCGCCTGAATTTTTTTTACCAGAATTTCCCGCGGAAATCTTGCTTTGACCGCCGGTTTAATTGCCTGCATAACTTTTTCTACTGCCGGCAAATGCCGCATTTTTTCATTTACAGACATCGGAGTTAAACTCCTTTCCTGGAATATTAGTGAAAAGCGCAATAAGCTCAGGGCTTATTGCACTTCTTCTTCCTCAAAACGATTTATCGGTTTTACGATCCGGGCCAACCAGATGCTGATTTCATAGAGGATAATCATTGGCGCTGCCATCAAAAGCTGGGAGATAATATCCGGACCGGGAGTTAAAAAAGCAGCAATAACAAAAATCAGCAAAATGGCAAATTTTCTGTTCTTTTTTAGAAATTCCGGAGTAACTAATCCCAGTTTGGCCAAAATAGACACCACTATCGGCAGCTCGAACACCAGGCCAAAGGGCAAGAGGAATGCCAGTGTGAAATTCCAGTATTCCTGCATACCATACATAGGTGCAACTGCTTCCCCACCAAAACCCCAGAAAAATACTGTACCGATTTTAAATACAGTAAAATAAGCAAAAATCAGGCCGGTGAAAAAGAGCAGTACGGCCGCAGGAAGAATTCTGCCTACGATCTTTTTCTCATGAGGCTTCAGAGCTGGTTCAATAAACGACCAGATCTGATAGATAATATAAGGGCTGGCCAGAACGATCCCAGTTACAAAAGCAATCTTGACATAGACGAAAAAAACATCTGTCGGTTTCAGAACAATCGGTTTAAAATTCGGATTAATATCCAGTAGTGGTTTTAAAAGAATTTGCATAATAGCTTCCCGGTAATACCAGCCAATAGCAAAACCAGGAATTAGAGAGAGAAGGCTCTTGATAATAACCCAGCGTAACTCCTCTAAATGGCCCAGCAGGGACATTTCCTTTTCAGACATGGGGCTCACCCCTATTGTTCCTTTTTCTCGGTGCCATTGTCTGTATCTGTTTCACTGGCGCTTTTTCTGAAATTGCGCACAGTTTCTCCCAGTGCCTTGCCGATACTGGGCAACTTACCGGGCCCAAAAATGATCAGAACAATCACCAGAATAATTATTGCTTCCTGCCAGCCAATTACAAATCCAAACATGTTTGCCCCTCCTTGCCTTAATCAAAGTAGCGGATAATGCGATATAAGGTATCTCTCTGGGCAGGACGATGACCTGCATCCTTAATGCATCTTATTATCTCGTCCATCGGCACTCTGTTGGTTACTCCTGCCGCTCTGACTACATTTTCCTCCAGCATGGTGCCTCCGAAATCATTGGCTCCAAAGCGCAAGGAAATTTGCGCCATTTTGGACCCCTGGGTTACCCAGGAAGCCTGGATATTAGGGAAATTATCCAGCATTATACGACTGACTGCCAGGGTTTTCAAATACTCAAAACCACCAGCGGTAGTGCCTCCCAGTTCGGTATTGAGAGGTTGAAAACTCCAGGGTATAAAAGCCGTAAAACCGCCGGTTTGGTCCTGAACCTCCCGCAACCGTACCATATGGGCCACCCGCTCTTCAGGACTTTCCACACTGCCAAACATCATAGTCGCTGTTGTTTTCATGCCCAGCTGATGGGCAATAATCATCACTTCCATCCATTGCTCCCAGGTAATTTTTCTGGGACTGATATAATGTCTGACCCGGTTGTCCAGAATCTCAGCTCCACCGCCAGGAATGGAATCCAGGCCAGCCTCCCGTAAAGCAGCAATCGTTTCCTTTAGACTCAGCCCACTGATTTCAGCCAGATGTACGATTTCCGGAGGCGAAAAAGAGTGGATATGCACATTATATCGTTCCTTTATGCCTTTGAGCAAATCCAGGTACCATTCAAAAGGCAAACTGGGGTTAATACCGCCCTGCATCAAAATTTGCGTACCACCAACAGCTAGTGTTTCCTCAATTTTGCGGTAGATTTCTTCATAGGACAAAACATAAGCATCAGCATCATCTTCCGAACGGTAAAAGGCGCAAAAACGGCATTTTACTTTACAAATATTAGTATAATTGATGTTACGATCAATTACAAAAGTCACCAGGTTTTCTGGGTGTTTGCGTAAACGGATCTGATGAGCAACCTGGCCAATCGCCACCAGATCGTTGGATTGGAGTAAGGCAACGCCTTCAGCCATAGACAGGCGTTCACCGTCCAATGCCTTTTTTAAAATCGGTTCAACGCCCATCTTTTTCCCTCCAGATCTCTATTTTCACTCTTTCTTCCAGTATCCCTGTTTTATAAGCATAATCAAAGAAGGCATTCATTGCCCTAATATCTTTCTCTGTTAAAGAATGGGTGATGGTATGAAAATACCTTCTCAGATAGTCTTCAGTAAACCAGGGACTGCGGTCCTGGGCCAGGGCAATCAGCTGGTCTTCATGCTCCCGCCCCCAGCGTAAGCTAGCCTGCAGGGCACTGGCCAGCCGGGCAATTTCCTGGGGGTGTTCTCCAGCAAAATCCTTTTTTACCACCCAGACAGCATACACCATACTTTCCCCGGTCATCTCTTTCCAAACAGCTCCAACATCGGTAACTATTATGCCCTCATAATAGCCGCTGTTCACTTTTAGCTGTTCAATCATGGCGATGTCGCCAATTAACAGAGCCGCCTCGGCCCGGGATAACATAGCTGTTAAATCCGGTTCCATGGTGACGAAGTCACAGCTGATATGGTAATAGTGCTCCAGTAATATTTTTAATAAGGCTATCGTAGTAGCTGATGTGTTAGGCAAGGCGATGACTTTGTGATCAAGTTCAGTAACAGGTATCCGGGAAAAAAGCAATAAGCTCATTACTTCCCCATCCGCCCCAATGGATAGATCAGGTAAAACCAGACACTGGTCAGCATGCCGGGCATATTCAATGGATGAAATGGGTGTAACATCCAGTTCTCCCTGCAAAAACATGCGATTCAACTGGGCCGGTGGGCCGGGAACGATTTCCGCCTCCAGGGTAATAATCTCCTGGTTTATTGCCGTATAGACAGGCAGGCAATTGATAAAATCCACCTGCCCCAAACGCAAACTGGCCAACCTTAACCCTCCCTGACTACATTATAGAGAGTATCTCTTTCCACCGGAACAAAGCCGGCATCCCTGATCAACTTGACTATTTCCGCCCGTGTCATGGACTGACTGGTATCCGCTCCTGCATCATGAGTAATTCTTTCTTCTACCACAGTGCCATCCAAATCGTCCACACCAAAGGCCAGTGAAACCTGGGCAACTTTCGGGCCGATCATAATCCAGAAAGCCTTGATATGGTCAAAGTTATCCAGCAATAACCGGCCGATAGCCAGTGTTTTAAGGTCATCAAAACCGGTGGTACGGGTAGTAATAACATTTTCCATCTGAGTATGTTTGGGATGAAAAGCCAGGGGAATAAAGGTCATGAAACCGCCGGTTTGGTCTTGAACTTCCCGCAGGCGCAGCATATGATCTACCCGTTCTTCAATGGTTTCGATGTGGCCATAGAGCATAGTAGCATTTGACCTCATCCCAATTTTATGGGCGGTAGCATGGACTTCTAGCCAGCGTTCCCCACTGATTTTTTTCTCACAAACCTTTTCTCTAACCCTGGGAGAAAAGATTTCCGCTCCACCTCCAGGCAAAGAGCCCAGTCCAGCCGCCTGCAGGCGACGCAGGACCTCTTCAACCGTTATCCCTTCCTGTTCAGCAAAATGGTCAATTTCAACGGCGGTAAAAGCCTGAAGATGAACACCCGGTAAAATCCGGTGCACTCTCCGCAGCATTTCTTCGGCATACTCCAGACGCAGATCGGGATGGCAACCGCCAACAATATGGACCTCAGTTACTCCCATGTCTACTACTTCCCTGGCTTTAGCCTCAATAACCTCCAGGGGCAGTAAGTAGGCTTTAGGATCATCCTTGTCTCTGCCAAAGGCACAGAATTTGCAACGTACTTTGCAGATATTGGTGTGATTAATATGACGGTTGACAATAAAATAGGCCCTGTTACCATTTTTCCTTTTCCTGACCAGGTCAGCCATGTAGCCAATGGTTAACAGGTCATTCGATTGATAAAGCCGTATCCCATCTTCCCGGCTTAATCTTTCTCCTTTTACTACTTTTTCAACGATATCATAGAGGTCACTATCACGAAACAATTCCTGCATCAGTTTCCCCTCCAATTTGTCCAGACCAGCGTCTGTACAGCTGATGTTCTATTCCCAGAATATCCAGCACACGTCCGACCACAAAATTCACCATATCATCAATTGTCTGTGGGCGTTGATAAAAAGCTGGCATTGCCGGAACTATTTTCACTCCCATTTGGGACAATTTCAGCATATTTTCCAGATGAATTTGATTCAATGGCGTCTCCCTTGGCACTAATACCAGTGGTCTTCCTTCCTTTAACATTACATCTGCCGCCCGTTCTACCAGATTGCTGGAACGGCCAGTAGCAATTCCTGACAAGGTGGACATGGTACAGGGGATGATAATCATGCCCTGGGTACGATATGAACCACTGGCCAGGCGACCACTGATATCCTGCCAGTGATAGTAGGTAAGACGCCTGCTTTGAGGCCAGTTTAAATATGCCTTTATTGCTCCCTCGAGCTGGGGACTGTCAGCATCTAGCTGCCAGCCCAGTTCATCTTGTAGTACCAGAAAACCCGGACCGGTAATAGTCAAATCCACATCCCAGCCCAGTTCAGCCAAAGCCTGGAGCAACCTTACCCCATAAGGAGCTCCACTGGCCCCCGTAATTGCGACTACGAATGAGCCCATAAAATCCTCCTTACCTGAGAAACAGGTCCAGTAATGTAAAAACAAACATTAGAACAGCGATAATACCATTCATATTGAAAAAAGCGATATCCAGTTTAGAAAGATCCCGGGGAGATACCAGAGAGTGTTCCTTAATTAGTATGCCAACAGTAATAAGTACCCCCAAGTAATATATCCATCCGGCTGCCACCAGTACCCCGGTCAACACCAGCAATACAACCGTTAAAGCATGCATGATACGGGCGACTAACAGCGCTTTAGCAAGGCCAAACCGGGCAGGAATGGAGTAAATGCCATGGGTACGGTCAAATTCATAATCCTGACAGGCGTAGATAATATCAAAACCAGCGATCCAGGTGGCAACCGCCAGGCCAAGTACAACCCCTGGTAACTCAATTGCAGCTCTAATAGCAACCCAGGCTCCCAGCGGTGCCAGGCCAATGGCTATACCCAGTACCAAATGACAAAGCCAGGTAAACCGTTTCGTATAAGAATAAATGACCAGAAAGAAAATAGCAATCGGCATAAGCTTAAAACACAACTCATTCAGCTGAGCTGCAGCGTACCCCATTAACAAAAAAGAAAGGAGCGTATAAACCCAGACTTCACCAACCGATAACAGACCTCTAGGAATCGCCCGGGTAGCTGTGCGGGGATTACGGGCATCTATGTGTCGATCTATGATGCGGTTTAAAGACATGGCGGCGGTGCGGGCACCGACCATGGCCAGGGTTATCCAGAGAAACTGACTCAAGGTCGGTGCTCCACCGACTGCCAGAAAGGCTCCTAGATAGGCAAAGGGTAAAGCGAAAATAGTATGTTCAAATTTAATCATTTCAGCAAAAATTTTTACTTTAGCCATCAGATTAGTCGATACCATAACTCTTCCACTTCCTGTCGACCAGTTCCTTGATTTCCGGGCTCATTTCAATATCATCCGGCCATTCCCTGGTATGACCTTCACTGGGCCACTTCTTGGTTGCATCGATCCCCATTTTAGTTCCGTAATTTGGAAGAGGCGAAGCGTGGTCCAGGATATCAAGGGGTCCTTCGACCATTACTACATCCCTTTTGGCATCGATATTATTGAAAACCTTCCACATGACTTCGGAAACATTGTGTGGGTTAACATGTTCATCCACAACGATTATGAGTTTGGTAAACATCATTTGTCCCATGCCCCAGAGAGCATGCATTACCTTTTTGGCATGGCCAGGATAGCTTTTGCGAATGGAAACAATGGCACAGTTATGGAAAACCCCTTCTAAAGGCAAGTTCATATCCACTATTTCCGGCAACTGAAGTTTCAAGAGGGGCAAAAAGATTCTTTCTGTTGCTTTCCCCAGATAACAATCTTCCATCGGTGGTTTACCAACGATAGTAGTAGGATAAATGGGTTTCTTTCTCATTGTAACACAATTAATATGGAAGACCGGATAATAGTCAGCCAGAGAATAGTAACCGGTATGATCCCCAAAGGGTCCTTCCCAGCGCAATTCATCCAGATCAACATAACCTTCCAGCACAATTTCAGCATGGGCAGGTACTTCCAGGTCAACGGTTTCGCATTTCACCAGTTCTACTGGCTCTTTACGCAGGAACCCGGCAAAAAACATCTCATCCACCCCGGCTGGCAGCGGAGCGGTAGCAGCATAAATAGTAGCCGGGTCAGCCCCCAGTGCCACTGCTACTTCCATTTTCCGATCCCCACGGCGCTTGTGGGCCCGATAATGCTCAGCACCATGCTTATGTAGATGCCAGTGCATACCGGTAGTCCGACCGTCATATACTTGCATTCGGTACATGCCTACATTGCGTTTCCCTGTTTCCGGATCTTTGGTGAAGACGAGGGGCAAAGTAATAAACCGCCCCCCATCCCCCGGCCAGCATTTGAGAATGGGGAATTTGGTAATATCGATTTCGTCCCCTTTAAGAATCACTTCTTTAACCGGACCAGTCTTAACAATTTTAGGCATAAAATTCGCGATTTGAGCAACTTTCGGCAATGCTTTCAATTTGTCGAAAAAGCTAGTTGGAACTTCCGGCGGTTGCAAAAAAGTAAGAATTTCCTGTCCTATTTCATCCAGATTGTTTACTTCTAAAGCCAGGTTCATTCTTTCAAAAGTTCCGAAAGCATTAATCAGAACCGGCATGTCCGAACCTTTGACATTTTCAAACAAAAGAGCAGGTCCATAGGCTTTAGAAACTCGATCTGTAATTTCGGTAATTTCCAGAATGGGATCCACTTCTGTGGTAATCCTCTTTAGCCAGCCTTTTTGTTCTAATGCCTCAATGAAATGTCGCAAATCCCGATAACCCATTGATTATCTCCTTTCCATCAATAATTGGTTTTCTGCATTACAATACCAGTTGATCAACCAGGTTAAATCCTGTTTTTCCTGGCACTCCGGCCAGCTGGCAATAATCTTAAGAGCCTGCCACTCATCTTTTCGGGCCAGAGCCAACCCCAGCTGATAGGCTTCCTCTTCCCGGCTGGAATCAACCCGGGCCAGCCTGGATGCCAGTCGGCAGCCCCCGGCCAGTAGCTCCTTTTCTTCTTCCGGCCAGTCCAGCTGGTGGCCCTGTAATCGAAGCACAGCCGCCTCGTTTATTTTCCGAATAATGTCTGCCAACGGCCCTAGAAATTCCAGCAAATCAGCCTCACAAAGGGTAGTAAAAAAGCGTCCATAGAGGTAGTCCCCTACTAAAACCGGCAGCTGGGTACCATCCCGGGGATCTATCTCCTCTCCCGCAGGATGAGTATCAGGTACCTGTCGATGAATCCTTGCTGCCAGATAAATCAATTGAACAACTGCTGCCAAAGCGGGAGCTTTCTGCCCTTTATACCCGAAAATACGGCTTATCAACAAAACCGCTGCAGGCCGGAGCCAGCGTTCATACCCATCGGCTTCCAGGTGGGCAAAATCAGTTAGATGGCCGGAACGAACCTTAAGATATCGTCCAATAATCTTTTCCACCTCTTCTAAATCACCTGCAACAGCTTCCAGTACCTCAGCGGCCATCGACAAACCTCCTCAGTAAAATTTGTAACCTTTAATATATTCGTGGCCAAATCCACTTTTCCTGCCTGAAGGCAGGAATCTAAAAACAAAGGAAAAAGCCCTGCAACGGGCTTTTGTAATGTTTGCGTATATTATAACCTTTCTTAAAGGTGCTATGCAAGTAAGTTGTATCTTTGCAACAAAGGCAGTGGATCTATAAAATGCTTTTCCAGTCCGAGCTCATTGCTTTTACAACCCAGAGCCAGCCCTACCAGCTCGGTTAAATAAAATACTGGAATGTCCGGTAAATCACCATATTTTTTGCTTTCCTTTTGCCGCATATCCAGGTTCGACATACAGAGAGGGCATGCGGTAACAATCGCCTCTGCCCCCGCATCCCAGGCAATACGGAGAATATCATAAATTAACTTTTCGTGTACCCCTTCCTGATAAAAAGGCAGTGAACCGCCGCAGCATTCTGTTTTATAAGGGTAAGGCAGAACCTGGGCACCGATTGAAGCCAGTATGTTATCCATAGACATTGGATTTTCCGGATGACCATATCCTGTGATACCAGGGGGTTTTACCAGCAAACAGCCGTAATAGCAAACAACCTTCAATCCGGCCAGATTGCGGACTAACTGACCTTTCTCAATATTTTCACTCACAGCCTCGATTATATTTTTTACTTTGATGGTCGGATCATAGGAATAGCCCATAATTTCTTCCATTTTTTCTCTTGCCTTTTCAGAATGCTGTAGCTCATGTCTGGCCGTCTGCAACCGCTGATAACAGGCAGCACAAGGGACAACAATATCCCCAGCCACTTTTTGGGCTAGAAAAAGATTCCGGCCTGGAATAGCTGCTGCCAGAAAATGACCTCTATTATGAGCAGATGAAGCTCCACAGCAATTCCAGTCGGGAATGTCGATTAACCTCATATTCAGTTTTTGAGCCACAGCTTTTGTGGAAAGGTCAAAATCCCTGGCAGTTGCGTGTAAGCTGCAACCAGGATAGTATGCATAATTGGCCATTAGATATCATCTCCCATCTCGCGTGCAGCCTGATAGATTTTATTGATCTGGTTCAGACCATTGATCGATTCAGGGAAAAGTTTCAGTTTTCCTTTACTGAACATAGGCCAGCCGTATTGGGCATCCTTAAACAGGTTGCCTGTTTTTAAATTTAGCTGGATGGCCAGCCCCAGTTCATACAACCTGCCAAAACGCCGTACTGAGCCCAGAAAGACATCGTGGAATATATTGGCATTGCGCCCAAACCGATTTGCCATACCTCTTTTTAATGATAGCCTCCTCAATTCATCCATGGTGGCAGCGATATCAATGCCCCGCAAACAACGGGTGGTACAGGTATTACAGCTGGCACAAACCCAGATGGATTTGGCAGTGAGAACTTCATCCACCAGGCCTCTCTGCAACAAACGCATAACCTGGTTGGGTGGTATGTCCATGGCAAATTGAACCGGACAGCCCGCACTGCATTTTCCACATTGATAACACTGTTTTGCGACCTGAATCAGTTTATCCATCTTCTCCCCTCCCATCTCTATCAAAAAAGTAATTCTACATTGTCAGAATAATTCCTCTTTTTTGAAAACAGAAAAGCAAAAAAATATAAGCCTTGCAACCTCTTCCAGGCTGTCAAGGCTTATACTAACCTTTTTGACGTCGTCGGTCAGTACTAATAAATATCCCTCCTACAGATTGGCAGCGGCCTTCTGCGGAAGAATGGAATCGATGATCCCTCGTTTGGTTTCTTTGGCTTCCACTTGCTCTGCGCCGAATTGCTCAGCCAGATAATTGCAAGCATCCCAGGGATCAACTTTTTCTCCGCAGGTAAAGACATCTACTGCCGCATACCCCAGTTCAGGCCAGGTATGAATGGCTAAATGGGATTCAGAAATCACAACAACTCCACTAACACCCTGGGGGCTGAATTTATGGAACACAAACTCCCGTACTTCGGCACCTGCTTCAAGAGCAGCTTGAACCATAATTTGCTCAACTTTCTTTACATCGTTCAGAATATCAAATTTGCATCCATAAATTTCAGCCAAGATGTGACGACCCAAAGCGTTCATTTAACATCTCATCCTCCTTTAAACATTTTTTTGGAAACCGATCCCACCTCCAGGCGCTTTTCGGAATCCAATCAAATTAAATAATAGCACATTTTCCCCGGATGTCAATAAAAATTTTTTATTCAACTTTGTTTATTAATATACCAAGCCCTTCTATCTCTACTGAAACCTCATCCCCCCTCAGCATCGGCCCTACCCCCTCAGGAGTACCGGTCAGGATTACATCCCCGGGATAAAGAGTCATAACCTGTGATACGTATGACACCAGGGCTTCAACGCTATGAATTAACATATCCGTTTTCGCTTCCTGTTTAATCTGTCCATTCAGGGTTGTCCTGATGGTACGGTCCCGCCAGTCGATATCCTTTATAATATACGGTCCTAAGGGCAAAAATGTGTCGAAAGACTTGGCCCGGGTCCACTGGCCGTCTTTTTGTTGTAAATCTCTGGCGGTAACATCATTAGCACAGGTGTAACCAAAAATATACCGGGAGGCGGCTTTAGTATCGATTTTCTTACACTCATGCCCGATAACTACTGCCAGTTCCCCCTCATAATCTACCCGTTGACTTTGCTCAGGATATCGTATAATATCACCAGGTCCAATCACTGCTGACGGCGGTTTTAAGAAAATAACAGGCTCCGGCGGTAATTGCATATCCAGCTCAGCTGCATGCTGGCGATAATTAAGCCCAACACAAATGATTTTGCTCGGGTTACAGGGAGCCAGCAACTGGATATCTCCTGTATCCGGTATTACCTCGATTATCTTGTTGTCATTGACCCAGGGCGGTTCAGACAACAATCCGATCTGCCCATCCTTTAACCAGACAGCATAACTCACTTTACCATTTGTCAACCTGATTTTCCCATACTTTTTCATAACCCCCGCCTCCCATTTAGTTCATTTAGCACTAGATAAAGTAAGGGTGATGACAAATAAATCATGGCCGTAGCGGCTGCAACGATCCCGGAATCATTTACTATCAGTACCAGCAGCACCGCTACCATCGCCCCGCTTAAACCGCGGAACAATACAGGGTATGTCTGCCTGATTCTCTTCATCACCCCAACCGGCCGATAAAATAGAATGGTCAGAACCAGGAGTGCCCCTAAAAAGACCCGGGCCCAGACTGTGACGCCAACGATCAATTTATAATTCATGGCCAGTTTGCGCTGGAATATATCAAAGAGGGCCTTCCAGCCCTGGCCAACAACCAGAGCCATCGTTCGCCCCATATGCGTCTGCAATTCCGGGGGCCGCTGCCAGTCCCAGTAAAAGAACAGGACTAGAAGCAAGATGGTAGCCAGACCAATACCGAATATTTGCCGCCATCTTATCTGCTTGCCCTGTAAGAGTAACCAGGTCCAGATGAAGCCCCCTACGGCTGCAATAGCTCCACCCACATCACTACCCAGGCCAGGAGCTGCCAGTAAATACGTTATACCAGCAAAAACAACTGCAATCACCCAGCCCAGTAGTCGCTGCTGTTTTGACCAGATTTCGGCCAGAATAGCAACCCCAACTATGCTTGCCCCCAAAATTACACCTTCATACTCGTTGCCAATCCCATAATAACGGGCACCTACCAGAAAGTCATACCCCAGCACACTCTGTTTCATCAGCGGATTACCCATGACAGTATCGATTACAATCACAGAAACGGTAAATAGAAAAAGCATAGCAAAAGGTAACAAGATATGGACTTTGCGCAGGGGCAACAAAACCACAGTTAAGACAAAGGTGGCCAGAATAGTAACACCTAATAAAACTGGAAGACTCTGGACCGGTAACAGAGGTAAGAGGAGAAAAACAGCCGGAACCGCCGCAAAGGCCAGCAGAATTTGCCCCATCGTTTTAGGACGTGGCCGATGCAAAAATACCGAAACCAGTGCTAGCAACAAAACAACCAGTTCCCAGAAGGCATAGCCACGGGCCAGGGGTGGCCGAGCCTGGAACACCGCAACCATCCTTTCCTCCTGCCGGATTAAATCCTCCGGCTTCTTGCCATTGCCTGTTGCTTTAAAAGCCTGTCCCAGCATCACTTCCGGCTTGTCCAGATGCAAGAGTTGTAAAATAGCAGGAGCCACATCTATATTGGCTACCAGCCCCTCGCGCTTGGTTGTAGGGCTGAAAAGCCAGCCCTGCTTTATCCCCGGCCCAACTAGCAGCAAAGGGGCAGCTGTCCGGTCTTCTTCCAGGGCCTTGGCTGATGGTGTAGGACTTATTATTAGCAAATAAGCTTTTTCTTCTGCACACAGCTGATATAATTGACCAAGGAAGCTATCAGCTTCTTGTAGTACTTGTTTGCGCTGGGCCTGCCACCATTCAGGCAGCATCATGTTTCTGGCAGCTTCAAGCCGACCTAAATCCCCCCAGTCAATTATGATTAAATCCGCTACATTCCAAACTTGTTTTAAAACTTTTTCAGTTTTAGCAACATCAATTTTTTTAGAAAAAGGCCGTTCCGGATCAATGGTAGTAATCCGGCTCCCCACAGCCCCAAAATCTATTTGCCCTTTTGCATCCATGGCAAATAAAGCCGCCGGTCGAAAAGGCAAATCCCGATCCCGATCACCGATTAAGGCTGTCCGCAATTGTTGACGGTGTATAGTTTCTCCCAGGGCTCCCGGTTGATTGAGATAAGGTAATTTAGCAGCCAAATTCAGTAACTGGGGAACTGATAATACGGATATCTGTCCCGTAGGGTGATAGCCCATTCGTTGCCGGTACAAATCAAAAGCTCGCTCATTCAGCCAGGTTTCATTACTATCCAGGGCCAGCTCTGTAGTCAGATCCGTACCCAGTCGGGTTCCCGCCCCTATTGTCAACATGGTGCTGTTAGCTGAACGGGGATAACCCTGGGCCACCGGAGTATTCATCAATCCCAGCGCTCCTTGCGCCATCAGCTTCTGCAGATTGGGCAAATTTTCGCTTTGCCAGTCCTGCAGGCTCAGGTGATCCAGAATCAATACCACCACTTTGGGCCTCTCCGCAGATACAGCCAATGTCGGATTTAGAACCAGGCCCAAACAAAGCAAAAGAAAAAGCCAAATCCGCTTGCTCAATTTCTTTTCCCCTCACTTATAATTTTTTGATAAACTGATTCTGTTGCCTTTATCATTCCAGCTAGTGAAAACTGAGTTTCAATCTTTTGTTTAGCTGCTAATGCTATCTGCTGGGCCAGATTTAAATTATCCAGCACCCAGCCTACTTTTGCTGCCAGCGCCCCGCTATCTGCCACCGGCACCAGCCAGCCCTCCCGGCCATCGGTAATTACTTCCGGTATCCCGCCAGCGTTAGTTGCCACCATCGGTAAGCCAGCCGCTGCCGCCTCCAGCAGGGATATTCCCATCCCCTCCGAAAGCGAAGGTAAGACAAAAACATCGATTGCCCTTAAATAGGGCCGGATATCTTCAACATGTCCTGTAAACACAAATCTTTTTGACAAGCCGCTTATTTTTACTTGTTCCTCCAGCTGGGGTTTTAATGGCCCGTCCCCTACCAGCAAAAATAACAAGTCTTCCCTTTCTCTGGCCATAAGTTCTGCCATTTCAACAAAATAATTTAATCCTTTTTGAGGAGCAAACCGCGCTACCGAACCAATTATTTTTGCCTCCTGAGAAATACCCAGTGCTGCTCGGGCTTGAGATGGAGTGAAAGGAAACCGGGAAAAAAAACTGGTATCTATACCGTTATAAATTATATGAATTTGCTCCCGCCTGGCGCCAAGCTGCTCTAATTCCCTGGCAATAGCCCGGGAAACGGCAATATACGCAGTTGTCCTGCCAGCCAGAACACGCTCCAGCACTTTATAAACCATGCCTTTCCAGCCTTTCACAGAGCCTGCCAGTATCAGATTGTGGGCCGTGATCAGCACCGGTGTTTTTGATCCCATCGCTGCCAGCCGACTGATCAGACCGGCTTTAGCTCCATGAGCATGGATAAGATCAAATTTTTTCTCCTGTAAATACCGGCGCAGCTGATAAACCGCCGGCCAATCAGCCCAGGGATTAAGGCTGGCGGAGATTTTCAGGGGCAAATAAGTAATTGTTTTTCCTTCTATTTTTAGCTGTGGCGGACCCGCCAGGACTATCTCCCATTTTGTATCTAGCCCTTGAATTAGGGAGCGGACGTGTTCAGCCATCCCGCCTGCTACCGGCCGTACCACATAGAGAATCCTGTTCATTCCTATTACACTCCATTCCATTTTCTTGCCCTAAATCATACCACAAAAAGAAAGCAGAAAAAAGAGGGACTAGAGCCGGTTCACATATCCGGCTATTCCCTCCAGCATAGCTAAGCAGTTTTCTTTTGTTTTTTTACTTAATATAGGGTTTAATAATGGTGCCAGTGCCGGAACCCCCAGTTCAAAATCCACAGTTAGACTGACCAGGGAGCCGCCATCTTTGTCTTCAATAACCCAGCTGCCTTCAAACTTTTTTAAATCCCCACTGATGAGCTTATAATCAATCTGCCCCTGTTCCGGATAAAAACGATCTTCTTCCAGCCAGCAAATCATTCTGCCATCTACTTCTGTTTTCCAGGCGGAAATGGCATAGTTATGCTCCCGGTTGATAATCCTAACTTCTTTTACATTGCGCATAAACTTGGGATAATCCTCCATCGCCGCAGCTAACGGAAAAACAACAGCTTTAGGAGCAGCCACCCATTTGGAAACTCTTATCTTAGGCATCTTCTTCCACCTCCTTTACCACCTCATTGAGGCTTTCCTCCAATATCTGCAAGAAGAGATTAATTTCTTCATTGGATATAATTAATGGCGGTTCCAGCCTGATAACCCTGGTGTTATTTAAAGTAGTACCTACCAGTACTCCCCTGTTGAGCAGGGCCTGGATCAGATACCCCCCAAACCCTTCATCTACCAGCTCCAGTCCCAGCATTAGCCCTAAGCCCCTTACCTCTTTAATGATCTGTGCAAATCCTGCTGTCAACTGTAACAAGTTTGTTTTTAACCTTTGACCTAATACTGCCGCGCTCTCTACCAGTCCTTCTTCTTCAATAACCTGCAGAGTGGCTATCCCTGCAACACAGGCCAGAGGATTCCCCCCGAAAGTCGAAGTATGAATTAAAGGATTTTCCTCAAATATCTGCCAGATTTCTTCCCGGGCCAGAATGGCTCCTGCTGGTAATACCCCACCCCCCAGGGCTTTGGCACTGGTGATCAAATCCGGCAGGACACCAGCCTGCTCAAATGCCCAGAAGGTTCCAGTTCTTCCCAATCCAGTCTGTACCTCATCTATGATTAAAAGGGCTCCCTGGCTCCGACAGTGACTTGCCAGTTCCCGCAAATACCAGAAGTCTGCTACCCTCATTCCCCCTTCGCCCTGGACTATCTCCAGCACTACCGCCGCTGTTTTTCTGTCAATGACCTCAACGGCTCTGGCCAGGTCATTAAATGGTATATGGTAAACTTCCGGCAGTAAAGGCATACAGGGCTCCCGGTAGATATCCCGCCCGGTTACACTTAAGGCCCCCAGGGTCTTACCATGAAATCCATTTTGCATCGCCACAATCTTCTTTCTACCTGTTGCCAGCCGGGCTATTTTCAAAGCTCCCTCAATAGCTTCAGCCCCGGAATTACAAAAGAAGACTTTGTTCAGGACCGGCGGAAGAGTGGCACAGATTTTTTCTGCCAATAAAGCTGCTGGTTCGTGACAGAACATTTTGCTTCCCAGCGGCAAACGCTCCATCTGTTCTTTAACAGCTGCTATTACCCTGGGATGACAGTGACCAAGAGAAAAAACTCCATATCCGCCGAGAAAATCCAGAAAGGCCCGGTTATCCTCGGTAAAAATCCAACAGCCCCTGGCTGCCTTTTCTACCAGATCCAAACCTAGCAAGCGCTGTAAGCGGGTTAAGGATGGATTCAAATGTTTTTCATAAAGCTCAATAACTCTGGACATAAAAAATACCCCCCTGTCTCTGTTAACAGCTATATGAGACAGGGGAGTGATAAATTCCTAATCTATATGCCATTTGCGAATTTCACATTTTACATCATAATAGGGAATCCCGCCCCCTAAATCAGGAGCGAAAGCGGGGGTAAGCCAGTTTACTCCTCCCCCATCCTTGAGCCACCAGCCTTCGGGCAAAAGGGCTATACCGGTCGGAACCCTTTCCGTCAGGGAAACCCTGGCTACCAGTTGACCATAACCGGTCTCAATAATAACCTGATCGTAATTGCGCACATACCGTTTTTGGGCTTCAGCAGGATTAATCTCTACCAGTGGCAGAGATGCCTCCTGAGCATCCTCTCTCTCCCGAAAGAACTGGGAGTGTAACTGCCCTTTGGGATGGGGAGTAAGCAGGACCAGTGGAAATTCCTCCGGATCCTGATAATACCGGGGAGATTGCCATTCTTCGTTAATCAGATTCATCTTGCCATTTGCGGTAGCGAATTTCCGCTCCGCCCAGGCTACCTGCGGCATAACCGGACATATACAGGCACCTTCGGAAATCAATTTATCCCAGGTAATTCCATAAGGCCGGAGTGGCTCCAGTAACCAGTGAATCCACTCCATTGCTGTTCTTTCACCAAAAACAGAGAGTTTGTTCAGCCGACGGGCCAGTTCTGTCCAGATTTCCACCTCATCTTTTACAGTATCAGGAGGTGAGATAAGAGCCGGCACTGCGCCGATATAATCCCCCCAGGAAGTGGCGATCACATCAGGCGTTTCTAGAAATCCGGCTACCGGTAAAACCAGGTCAGCTTGCTCTGCTGTATCGGTTAATTGCAAATCCATTACTACTTTAAAAGGAACCTGCCGCCAGGCCCTCAGCACTTCACTGGTATTGGGCAGCTGGCAAACCGGATTGGTCCTGGCTACTGATATAACCTGAATAGGGGGCTGAGCAGATAATATCTCCTGGGCCAGGGTAGGGAAGGAAAACTCCCGCACTTCTGCAAAGATATTTTCCCCTTTAATGTCATTCAGCAACCCCTGCCAGTACTGATGGGCATAATTAGCCCCTCCACCACTGATACCGATATTGCCAGACAAACCACAGAGAGCATCAATATAGCGAACCGTCTGACCGCCATTGGCATAACGCTGTAAACCATAACCAAAAAATGTGGCTACCGGTCGGCCTCTACCATAAATACGAGCCAGTTCCCGCACCAGCTCCGCCGGTACCCCTGTTACTTCCTGGGTACGCTCTGGTGTCCAGTTGACTGCTACCTTTGCCAGTCCTTCAAACCCATTAACGCGTTGAGCCACAAATTCAGCATCATACCAGCCTTCAGACAGTAAAACATGGAGTGCCCCTAATGCCAGAGCGCCATCGGTTCCAGGCCTGGGTTGAAGTAATAGGTCAGCCAGATCGGCAGTTAAAGTTTTGACAGGATTAATAACAACAATCCTGGCTCCACCTTGCTGAGCCTCTTTTAAAATCGGAATCAGGTGAATGTTGGTAAAAGCCGGGTCCCGACCCCAGAGCACAATATGTCTACTCTGGCAGCAATCCAGCCAGGGGTGGGAATAAAGGGCTCCAAAATCCTCCTTCTGGGCCTGATAACCACTGCCCCAGCACATACTACCAGTGGGTACAGTATAACCTCCTAAGGCCCGAAAAAATCTGTGTTCCAGATTTTTCAGGCGCCCATTGTGGCCATAATCATTTATATGCAACAAAGAAGTAGGCCCATAATCGGATTGAGCCTGCTCGATTTTTTCTGCCCAGAGGGCAAGAGCGGACTCCCAGTCGATTTTCTTGAAACCTTTTTTTGATTTTATTAATGGGTACAAAAGGCGGTCCGGGCTAAAATGCCTTTTAATAGCCTTTTGCCCTTTGCTACAGATAAATCCCCTGGTAATAGGATGAGCCGGATCCCCTTTAAAATTATTGATTTTGCCATCAATTATCTCCACCAGTATCCCGCAACTGTCAAAACAGTTGAGCGGACAGGTAGTACGATACCATGCCATCTTAATCCTCCTAAGGCCGTCGCTGCTGACGCAGCAGTTCTTCCTGTTGACTCACAAAATAGTCCATCAGTATGCGATAAATTTTTTCTGCCACTTCCGGGGAAAACTGCTGTAAGCTGGCCTGTAACTTGACCCGTTCCAGCACCCGCTGCTCCCGGCGCAAGTCACGAATTTTTCGATTGTGCCCTTTTATCAGACCAATCTCCCGGGCCAGTTTCAATCTGCGCCCAAGCAACTCAATGATAGCTTCATCCACTTTATCAATTTCTCTGCGCAATTCCTCCAGACGGCGCTCATTCATCTTCTCCACCCCCTGGAGCAGCCGGATAGCAGCCAAGCATTTTCACCCAGGCTGCTCGACCCATTAATTCTATTAGCCCCTGGGAAACCGGGCCTGGTTCCAGACTACAGCCTTCAATATCCACCAGAAAAATATATTCCCCCAGTTTGCGCTTGGCCGGCCGGGACTCAATTTTGCACAAATTCAAACCCTGCCTGGCCAACGGCTCAAGAGCTCGATATAATGCCCCTGGTTCATGCGGGGTCCCGAAAGCTATGGAAGTTTTCCACTTTTCCCCCGGCTGAGGTCTTAAACTCTGACTTCCTTTTCCCAGCACCAGGAAGCGGGTAGCGTTATTCTTATTATCCTGGAGATCTTCCGCCAGTGCTTCCAGACCATAGGCAGCCCCTGCTACCGGCGCCGCAATAGCTGCCAGACTTTCTTCTGATTTTGCCACTTTCGCACAGGCTTCACTGGTACTGGTAGTTAGCACCTTAATCGCCTGGGGAAGGCGGCGATTAAGCCAGCCCTGACATTGGGCCAGGGCCTGATGATGAGAAAGTACAGCGGAAATTTGGTCTAGTCTGGTGCCAGGCTTACCCCAGAGCCAGTGCCGGACAGCCAGAACTTCTTCATCCTGGATTTGCACCCCATCCTGCCATAAAAGAAAATCCAGGGTAGTAGATAAAGAACCTTCCTGGGAATTTTCCACCGGTACAATCGCCAGTTCCACCTGATCCTGTACCAGAGCTTTCATTACCCGGGCAAGGTCTGGAAAATAAAAGAATTGAAAATTCAGATGCCGGCGCCTGGCGTATTGTTCGGCAGCCATTTGTGAAAATGTACCTTCTGGACCTAGAACCCCTACTCGCATTTTTTCTCCTCCTAACCTACCGTCCTGCCAACCTGCAGACTGAATAATGATAAGAAAAAGCTTCTCACCAAAAGTGGCGAGAAGCTATTTAATTAGTATATATTTTATCAACAGTTTTTTTCAGCTGTCAAGCTAATTACATCATATCATCCATGCCGCCAGGCATTGCCGGGGTATCCTTTTTCTCCGGCTTTTCCGCAACTACAGCTTCAGTGGTCAGCAACAGAGCGGAAATGGAAGCAGCATTTTGTAACGCGCTTCTGGTAACCTTTGCCGGGTCAACAATACCCGCCGCAATCATATCCATGTATTCCAGGGTAGCAGCGTTGAAGCCGATACCAACTTCGCTGGCCTTGACTTTTTCTACAACTACAGAACCTTCTACCCCGGCATTATTGGCAATCTGACGGAGCGGTTCCTCCAGAGCCCGCTTGATGATTTGAACTCCGGTGTATTCATCCCCTTCTGCCTGAACAGCATCCAGGGCCGGAATGATATTGATGAAGCAGGTACCGCCACCAGGAACGATCCCTTCTTCCACAGCGGCCCGGGTAGCATTGAGAGCATCTTCAATACGCAGTTTCTTCTCCTTCATTTCGGTTTCAGTAGCAGCACCGACTTTGATAACTGCTACGCCGCCAGCCAGTTTGGCCAGACGCTCTTGCAGCTTTTCCTTATCATATTCGGAAGTAGCCTCTTCATACTGCTTCTTAATCTGGGCAATCCGGCCTTTGATTGCATCAGCAGAGCCAGCACCATCAACAATGATGGTTTCTTCCTTCTTGACCCGTACCTGACGAGCCCGGCCCAGCATATCCAGGGTAACGCTATCCAGCTTGCGGCCCAGCTCTTCAGAAATCACCTGGCCACCAGTCAGGATAGCAATATCTTCCAGCATGGCCTTGCGCCGATCGCCAAAAGCAGGAGCCTTAACAGCTACACAGTTGAGAACACCGCGCAGCTTGTTGACCACAATCGTTGCCAGGGCTTCCCCTTCCATATCCTCAGCCACAATCAACAGCGGTTTGCCGGTACGGATAACAGCTTCCAGCACAGGCAAAATATCCTTAATCGCAGAAATCTTCTTATCGGTAATCAGGATATAGGGATCTTCCAGCACGGCTTCCATTTTCTCTGTGTCGGTTACCATGTAGGCAGAGATGTAACCTCTGTCAAAGTTCATCCCTTCGACAACTTCCAGAGAAGTGCCCATGCTCTTGGATTCTTCAACGGTAATAACTCCGTCTTTACCTACTTTTTCCATAGCATCAGCGATGAGGCGACCAATTTCTTCATCAGCAGAAGAAATGGTTGCTACTTGAGCGATGGCTTCCTTGCCTTCAATGGGCTTAGCCAGTTTCTTGATTTCTGCAACAGCGGCATCAACAGCTTTTTCAATTCCCCGCTTCAACAGGATAGGGTTAGCGCCAGCAGCAACGTTTTTCATCCCTTCCCGGATAATGGCTTGAGCCAAAACGGTAGCAGTGGTAGTACCGTCGCCAGCTACATCATTGGTTTTGCTGGCTACTTCTTTTACCAGCTGGGCCCCCATGTTTTCAAAGGGATCCTTCAATTCGATTTCCTTGGCAATGGTTACGCCATCGTTAGTGATCAAGGGAGAACCAAATTTCCGTTCCAGCACCACATTACGGCCCCGTGGACCGAGAGTGACTTTTACAGCATCAGCCAGGGTGTTCACGCCTCTTTCCAGAGCTTTTCTGGCATCAGAATTGAAAACGATCATTTTTGCTGCCATCTGATTATCCCCTCCTCGTAAATATTAGAGAATAGCCAGAATATCTCTTTCATTGACAATCAAGTATTCTTCGCCATCAACTTTGACTTCAGTACCAGCGTATTTGGAGAAGATTACCTTGTCCCCAACTTTAACCTCCAGTTCTACTCGCTGGCCGTTATCCAAAATCCGACCACTGCCAACAGCCACCACTTCTCCCTGTTGCGGCTTCTCTTTAGCGGTGTCCGGCAACACAATCCCGCTTTCTGTTCTTTGTTCTTGTTCAATCAGTTTCAGAACAACCCGATCACCTAAGGGTTTCAGCATATATGTTACCCCTCCTTATGTATTATTTTTTGTTAGCACTCATCAACATCGAGTGCTAACACACAGCTATATTATAGCACTACAGGAAAAAAATAATGCAAGATTGGAAATTTTTCATTATCCGTTTTTGTTTTTCAATATATTAAAATATCTCGCTCAATCTATTATTTTCTATAAATTACAGGCCAGTTCTAATGCTGACAAAAAATAAAGCCCGGTAACAATTTACCGGGTTAGGTTTCACTGTACTGGTCGGAGCGACTGGACTTGAACCAGCGACCTCCACCACCCCAAGATGGCGCTCTACCAAACTGAGCTACGCCCCGACTGACAAACCCTATTTTACTCAAGGAATAATTCGCTGTCAATCTTATTTCTTTAAAAATTTTCTTTTCTTATTTTGTCCCACTCATTTATTAGAATTTGTACCAAATTTTGATATACCTGAGCCAGGCCAAAATTTAATTTTTTACCGGCTTTTTTGGCTCTGGTCAAAAAACGGTCTTGCCATTTTTCGATTTCCCTTTCCCACTCCTGCCATTCTATTTCCAGTTGCTGAAAGTAATCATCATGATCAGAGCTTTTTCTGCTCTCCACTCGCTGCTGGGTCTTTAAAATTCTTCTGGTTAATTTATAAATATCTTCAAAAACCTCTTTTAGCTCTAGTACTCTGCTATAGTCTCCTGCCGCCCGATTCAATTCACCCTGGAGGCCATGATTGAGTTTTTCGGGAATTATCTTTAGCTGTTGTAAGGCCCTTTCCAGCTTCTCCAGCCTTTCCTGTTGATAGCTGTGATATTTTCGCTTTAATTCAGTATACTGAGCCGTTTCGTTTTTGAGAAAAGTTAGCAGATCCTCCGCCCTGATTCTAACTTCTTGCCCCGGCAAAACCATTGCAGGCAAGCGGCCACTGGCGATTAATTTTTCCACCTTTTCCCGATCAGTTTTTAAAACCTGGGCCACTTCCTGAACTGTTAATACCTTCAGCGGAGCCTGCTCTTGCATTGTCTATCCCCGCTTTCCCAGTACTCTCCTGTATACTTCCATGGTTTCCAGCGCAGTTTTATTCCAGCTGAATTCCCCTGCTCGCATTAATCCTTTCCTACCCAGCTCCTGGCGAAGATCTGCATCTGTTAACAATTTATACATTTTTTCTGCCAGTTCCATGGAATCAAAGGGATTAAACAACCATGCTCCTTCTCCCACTACTTCAGGAATTGAGGATGTATTAGCAGCAATAGTTGGTGTTCCGCAGGCCATTGCTTCTAAGGGTGGGAGACCAAAACCTTCATAGAATGAAGGATAGACAAACAGATTAGCCGCTGCATAAAGATAAGGCAAATCCTCTACCGGAGCAAATCCTGTCCAAATAACATCCTCTTCCAGACCAAGGGCCTCGATTAATACTACCAGATCCCCATACTCCCTTACCTGTTTACCGACCAGTACCAGTTTGATTGGATAACCTACATCTTTTCGAATTTCTTTAAAAGCATTGATTAACCCTTTAACATTTTTCCGGGGGCTAAACCCGCCGATATAAAGAATGTACTGATCCTGTATGCCGTAGTGCTCACTGACAAAAGCACGCGCTTTTTTTTGCGGTACAGGCCGATAGATTGGCTCTGGTGCCTCGTAGGTAACTGTTATTTTTTCAGCAGGAACTTTCAAGATCCTGAGCAAATCCTGTTTTGAACACTCAGAAACAGTAATTATGTGGGCAGCTCTGGCTACAATCCCAGGCATTTCCTGCAAAAATACTTTTAGATAGCCTTTGCCAACCGTTTCCGGATAAATGTATGGTATCAGGTCATGGATGGTTACCACCATGGGACAACTATTGCCTTTGGGCAATCCAATTCCATTCTGCGGCACATGATATAAATCTATTTTTTCATCGGTAATACGTGCCGGAATATGCACTTCTTCCCAGAATTTATCCTTGTTTTTTTCTATGGAGTTAAAAATGGAATCACTGGCTATGTCCAGGTCCCGATATTCGTCCCCGGGCCAGAAAAAACGCCAGTTGAATTCCTGCCGATTTATTAAATATAGAGAGCGCAAGAGCTGGTAAGTATAAGTACCAATTCCCGTTCCCCGGTACCAGATGGCCGCACGGGCATCGATTCCGATCTTCACGGCTGTCACCTACCTCCTGGTTTTAGACAAATTTAGAGAGGATAACGGGCTGCCCTGGCAGCCCGTTAACTGCTATGATGTTTATGTTTTTTCATGCCATAGTGGGGTGAACAATGATGCATGGCCATCATCTGCATCATCATATACATATACATCATCTGCATCATACACATCATTGGGCACATCGAATGACCGTGCATCATCGGATGCATCATTGCATGGGACATCATGGGATGGTACATCATTGGATGATGCATCATAGGCATCATCGGCATCATCGGCATGCATTTATATTCGTCAGCCATACCCTGGCGACACATAGGCCTTCCTCCTCTCAACATGCTGGTGTTGTAATATATGACAACAGCGGTGTTAAGGTGAAATTCTGGCGAATAAATTTATAGTAACCAGCAGGGGGAGGCGATGTTATGTCCATCCGCTTTGGTACAGATGGTTGGCGCGGTGAAATCGGAATAGATTTTATCCTTGCCAATGTGCACCAGGCCATTATTGCTGTCGGAAACTTTTTTTTTCAAAAATACCGGCAAGGTGTGCTCTTGCTAATCGGTTATGATACCCGCTTCCAGGCCCAGCGTTTTGCACACTATTGTGCAGAACAGCTCTCCTGGCTTGGCCATCGGGTTTTATTAGCAAATAAGCCCATAACTACTCCTGTCCTTTCCCATGCTATCCGCCATCTACAGGCGGCAGGAGGGATTATGCTTACCGCCAGCCATAATCCACCCCAGTGGCTGGGAATAAAAATCAAGAATGAGTATGGCTCCTCAGCTCCAGCTAGCGACACAGCCTGGATTGAAACATTGATCGGAAAGGAAACCAAACCTTTTGCCAAAGGTTGCTGGCAAATAAAGGATTTTGATGAAGTATATCTGCAGGCTATACACAACAGGGTCGGAGCAGTTTTTATGAATCAGCCCGGACAAAAAGTGATTGTGGACTGTCTTTATGGTTCCGGCCAGGGCTATTTTCCCCGTTTGCTGGCAAATTATGGCTGGCAGGTAAAAGAAATTCATGCTGAAATTAATCCTGCTTTCGGTGGCTTGAATCCTGAACCCATTGCCGCCAACTTACGTGACTTACAAAAAGCTGTGCTACAGCAACAAACTGTGGGCCTTGCTCTTGATGGAGATGGCGATCGTCTCGGTGTTGTCATCGAAAGCGGAGAAATAATAACCGCTCAGGATATTTTTCTGCTGCTTCTCTATCATCTGGTAGAAAATAAACAAAAGTGCGGCAAAGTGATTAAAACTTTTTCTACTACTGCCAAAGTAGACCTGCTGGCCCGGCTATATAACCTGGAATTAATAGTAACACCTATTGGTTTTAAACACATTGCACCTCTATTGATTCAAGAGGAAAAAGTGGTGATTGGTGGCGAAGAAAGCGGCGGCTTTGGTTTTCCCGATTTCTTACCTGAACGGGATGGAATTTTTTCCGGTCTCAACCTGCTGGAATTGCAACTAATCAGCAGGGAAAGCTTACCTAATCTGCTAAACCAGTTAAAGCAAAAGCTTGGCCCCTGGCACTACCAGCGGCTTGATCTGGTTTGCAGTCCCGAACAACTGGAATGCTGGCATCATAAACTCAATACTATCCCCGCTAAAATCGGGGAAAAAATTAAGCGCCAGGAAAAAATGGATGGCATTAAGGTCCATTTTTCCAGCGGCGCCTGGCTGCTTTTTCGCTTCTCAGGTACTGAACCAGTTTTACGCCTCTATTGTGAAGGGGAAAACCCTGCCGAAGTCGATTATCTGCTTTCAGCAGCTCAGGATTGGCTTAACGATTAAGAAAAACTATCTGGTTAGTCTTAGGATTCCAATACATCAACCAGTAGCCCCAGCCATTTTTACCAGCTTCCCCCAGAGCAGGTTCAAAGGTACGATAAGGTGAAAATGCCCCCGTTTGGCTTAACGGGGGCTGTTCTCTTTTGCCCCAGATACCATGAGCCAGGTATTTGACTTCCCCCCGTTCATCCCAGATTACCCCAATTATTTGCCGGGGATGAGCCGCAGGATCAGGCAAAGGTAGCCAGACCGGCGGACTGGGCATTTTCCGGCTATAGGCAATGATTTTTCCTGGTCGTTTTGGTTTACTGCTCCTGTCCTCCTGACTGATAATAATTTGCTTAATCCTGGCTGGCCGGTCAAGATTAAGGTTGCCGATAATAAAATAACCACTCCAGCCCCACTCCTGCATGCGCTCTAGCCTGATTATCTTATCCTCATCTGTGATCACCCAGGCCCAGTAGCTATTTTTGTTGTTTCCCTGCTGGGCAGGATGACTCCATAACTGTATTTGATACCAGGACTGGTTTTCCATTTCCGACCACAAGGCCATACCCCATTGTTGATTTTCCTCGTGATAGAGCAAAAACTGTTGCATGTTTATCTATCCCCTCGGCACCCAGAGAACTGACCCGGCCAAGAGCTGACAACCAGGGTTGCGCTGTTTCAGAATTTCCTCCCCTACTCCGTAATGGCGGGCAATGGTTTCCCAGCTGTCTCCTTCTTTCACAAAATACATAGTCACTTTTGCTCTCCCTTTTGCCATTGCAATGGGTTTAGGTGCCTGCTTATTAGGAGTATAAATCTTGTTGACACTTATCTCTTTGTTTTCTTTAACTTCTTCTTTAACTTCCCAGATAGGAATCGTCCCTGTTCCTATTTGCTCACTGCATACCGGTTTTACTTCAACCCAATCCTTTAGCCAGGGAGCCATTTCGGTTAATTCCTCAACCCCTGTCTCTATGGATTCCTCGGCTGCAATCTGTTCTTCCGGCCATTTTAATTCCAGTGCCAGTTCAACCGACCACTCGATTCCTTCAGCTGCCAACCAGGCTTCATGGCTTTTTAACTCCATTTCCACATCCGGCTCTTTTTCATTTTCAGGCAAATCAAACTGAACTTGCCATGAGCCTGCTGTTTGTATACTGACAGTAAAAGGTTTTACCTCTGTCTCCTTGTCAAACATGAGGCCATCAGTATCATCGATTTCATCATTTTTTTCCCGTGGGCATTCCCCTTCTATTACAACCTCGACAATCCCGGCTACTGTCCATTTGTCTTCATCCCGGAAAATCTCTTTTATCTCCGGTTTTACCGCCATGGCCGTAATCCGTTCTAATGGAGTAGCATCATCCGATAATTGATAAATCCCCTGACAAACTACCTTCTCCATATCAACCCTCCTCAAATTTGTGCAGCTTTTTTCATTTCCTTCAGGAAGTTAAGCCGCTCTTTTTCCTGTTTCAAAACCGTTTTTATTCTTTTAATAAATTCTCTTTCCGTCCTGGGCAGTTGCTCAATATAGTAAGAAAACCCTAGCTGCCAGAAATCCTGCGGATATTGCCAGAAAGCCACCAGAATTTTTTGTTCTGCTTCTGTAAGGCCATTTAGTTCAGCATAATAGTTGAGAATTTTTTCAGCCGATCTGATTTTCCAGTGATTTTTCTTCATTACTCTGATAACCAAACTCCCAAAATCATGTAAGTGAAGATCATACAGGCAATAGTCAAAATCTATAATATGAGCTTTTCCCTGGTACAAGAGCAAATTATGATGAGCAAAATCATGATGGCAAAAAGTTCCTTTTGTTTTTTCCTTCTGACAATAAAGATAGTAGTCCGTTTCTTCCAGGCGGGAAATGGCCTCTTCCCCCTGAGCGATATAATATGCCAGATAATGCTTATACAACCGGTCAAACTCACTAAGTCTGTCTTTTTTTTGTAACTGTTGCTGAAAGTTCCTTAAATCATGTAATCGATTTTTAAAATAAGCTGGCCAGCGTCCCAAGTGAATCCGGCCAGGATAAGGATTATGAGGGTAAAAACCCTGTCCTGCCAAACGCAATGCAACCAAGAGATCGACAGCGGCCTTAATATGTTCCCATTTTTCATAACTTGCTTTTTTACCATTTAACCAGGGAACTGCAAACCAAATCCCACGCTGGTGGTCAGGTACCCAGCCCTTTCCCTCGATGGTCTGCTGAATAGGGGGGAAATATTCAAATCCTTTTTTCCTCAAGTGTTCACTGACCTGCCAGATAAAGCTAAACTCTTCTGGTGGATATTCAACCCATTTTATGCCCCAGATACAATGACGCTCGGTATGACAGCGCCAGATTCGCCGTATTTTTTCTACTCTGGTAACTTTGAAGCCATAGGCTTGAATTACATACTCAGGAATCACTGGCAATCCCCCCATTTAACAGCCACCACCTCTGATGCACCGCCGGGATTTTGACCGGCTGGGCTGGTAATACTGGGATATAATAAGAATTGCCAAAGAAATTGAATTTCTTAGTACCATCCTTTAAAATCAAACTGATTTGAAAAGTTGAAAAGGGCTGAAGAGATGCCGTACCTGCTGCATAATTAGAGGCCAGTGGTTTAACCCTTTCAGTATTAATTTTTAGTTCCTGAACAGACCAGGTAGAGGGCCATTCCGCCTGCCAGCCGTCCTGGTAAAAAATTAGCTGGAGTTTCTCTGATTTTCTTCCCCAGAAGATTACAGACCAGTACATAATGACCACCTCAAAAATAACGCCTGTATTCCGAATTTCTAACCAGTTTTACCATTTCTTTTACTTCCTGGTCTTTATCTTTGGGGCATATTAAAATCACATCATTTGTTGCAATCACGATCAGGTCTTTGATACCGATAGTGGCCAGCAGCTGGTTTTCTGTAACTAGAATACAGTTACTGGTATCAAGACCCAGGTGTTGCCCCATTACCACATTTCCTTCATCACTAACTGGTAAAACACGGCCTAGAACACTCCAGCTCCCCAGGTCATCCCAGCCAAAATCAGCGGTTAAAACCAGCAAGTTATCAGTTTTTTCCATCACCCCGTAATCAATTGATACTTTAGGCAGAGGTCGATAAACTTTTTTAATAATCTCTGTCTGCTGAGGAGTACCCCAATATGGAATTACCTGATTGAGAGCTTGATGTACCTGAGGCAGGTAGCGTTCCAGGGACCGCCACATAACCTCTGCTCGAAAAATAAATATTCCAGCATTCCAGAAAAAATTTCCCTGTTCCAGATATTTAATGGCAGTATCTAAGTCCGGTTTTTCCCGAAAACTCTTTACCTGCCAGACCCCCTCTCTCTGTTCCAGCCCCAGTTCTATATAGCCATAAGCAGTTTTCGGTTCACTGGGTTTTATGCCGATAGTGATTATCCAGTCGCCTTTTCTAGCCCACTCTATACCTTCCTGGACAGTTTGAAGAAACTTTTCCTCATCCGCTACAAAGTGATCAGATGGCAGCACCACCATTACTGCCTCAGGATTCACCCGGTAAATATAACTTACCGCCAGGCCTATACAGGATGCTGTATCCCGCCGAACTGGTTCCACCAGCAAATTGCTGAACAGGCACTGGGGCAATTGATTGATTACTGTTTGTACATAGTGTTTGTTGGTAACTACCAGAATCTGATTGCGATTAAGAATTCGGTTGACGCGATTAAAGGTAGTTTGCAATAGACTGTTATTGCCGAACAGGGGCAAAAATTGTTTAGGAAATCGCGAACGGCTTTTGGGCCAAAACCTTGTACCCGTCCCGCCAGCCATTATCACAGCATAAGTATCCATTTCTCTCCTCCTCCTTAGCCGAGGTATTCCATTATATGCCTTCCTCGGGCCAGGAGTGACAAAAGCCCAGGTACTCAGGATAGAACTAAACCGATTTCCCTTTCCCTGATAATTTGCTGTAAAAACTCCCGCTTGAGCCGGTCCAGTTCAGCTTCTTCCTGTAACTTAAGCATAAAATTGCTTTCATCCAGCACTACTTCGGTCTGATATTTCCGGAAAAGCCGGTACTTACGCATGGGAAAAGCCAGATATGATACCAGTACTTTCCATTCCTCTCCTTGTAAGGGACGATAGGCATCATAAATATCCAGTAACAATTTTCCAACATACAGATCCCATTTATATTTGGGTAAATAACGGCTTAACAATCGTGCTAAATCAAAAACCTGCAATTCTCTTTTGATGGGCTCCTCTTTGACAATAAACATGCCTGTTTCCTTGACGCGTAAAAGGGCACTTTCCCCATAAGCACCATGGGCGAAAACTCCCTCTTTTTGCGCATTATCCCTCAGACTTTCCAGATTAATCTGTTCCCACAATTGAGAACAAACTTGCAAGTCCCCGAGAAATTCCCCGCTATTACGGACTGCTCCCCAGTCCTGAAGTCTTTTCCCCCGTTGAACTAGCTGGTCTTTAAATTCTCCCCAGAAAATGCCTTCATCTTCAGTACAAGTTAAGCCACGCGCTGCCTGGTGAAACTGGGCCAGGGTTTTTACTGCCAGATCCAGCTGAGGTAGCTTGTCAAAATCACACTCTCTGCCATCACGCCAATCGGTTAGATACCAGTAGTCTTTTCCCCACTGGACATAGGGCTCTCCATATTTAGTCAAAATAAAACGATTTATTCGCCTAAAGCCCTGTTTAGCCAGATGTTCAGTGGCCCTGCGCACAAACTTAATTCCCGCCAGTTCCCCGCTATATTTTTTTAAATGTTTTGGTCCTTTTTCGGTCATTATCTTATACCCTGTTTCGGATTTTTTAATTTTCTTAAGCTGACGCAAATTGTATTCATGTAAGACTTCATGAACAATCAGTTCTTCATCCTTTTCCTCCCAGTACATCCGATCACCCCCAAAGTCCATTAACCAATTTTTCAATAAATATTTCTCTTTTTTCCTCAAAATGAGCCAGCGATTCATAGCGAGCAAAACCCAGAGCTATTTTCCTTGGAATAATCAATGCTGCCTGCAACAATGAAATCTCTTCATCTCGTATATTTCTGCATTCTATGTAGTCAGACCAGATCTCCAGCAGCACTTCATCCTGCCACTGCCACATCCAGCCATTCAATTCCAGCCAGCGGGCAATCTCCAGTGGCGGGATACAGCAACATATCCCGGCATAGTTGTTAAATATAGCTCCTCTGTCGCCAATACTCCAGGAAATTTGACGATAATCATCTATTCCAGGACAATTTTGGGCCAGCAGTTTTTGCCAGTAATTTTTAATTTCCTGCCTGTTAGCAATTTCTGCAGCCCTGGCTACCTTTTCAGCCAGAGCTGTAACTCCTTTAGCTTTCTCCCACCAGGGCTGAGGTATTTTTAACTTTTCCTGACAAGTCCCCTCGGCAGCATGCATAACTTTTTCATGCCACTCAGCCAGAGTCTTCGTCATTTTTCTGCGCTGCTCTGCTTTTTGCCAGTCAGCCGGAACAATTTCTTGCCAGTCGGTTAAAAAAAATATATCCCCACTCTCACTTTTTCCCCAAAAACTGCCAAAACGATCCTGCCAGGGCTTAATGAGCCAGTTCGGCCTTAAGGTACCGGTGGACTCCAATATTTTGAGCAAGTCATACTGGTTAACCAGTAAATATTTTTTACCCTTATCTGTCAGCAACTTATAACCTGCTTCTCTCTTTTCCCAATCGACTATTTCCAGATCATAATCGCTCCCGATTGCTGACAATTCCTTTTCCAGCACTGGCTGTCCCTCCCTTTACCCTCATACCTGTCCCTTTTCTCATGTTTATGCCAGAGGCAAAAAAAATAGCCCTGATTCCGCAGAATCAAGGCTTTTCCAGTTGAAATTTGTTATGCAAGGCCAGTACCGCCAGTTTGACATCACTGGCTCTAATAATGCAGGAAATTTTTATCTCAGAAGTGGCAATCATTTCTATATTAATGCCTTCCTCAGCCAGTGCTTCAAACATTTTGGCTGCCACCCCGGGATTGGAAACCATTCCTGCTCCGACTATGGATACTTTTGCTACATCTTCATCGTAAGTGTAGCCTTTAGCGCCTAGCAAGGAACAGGCCTGCTCCACTGCAGCCAGGGCCCGGGACAAGTCATCATGGGCACAGGTAAAGGAAATGTCATTGGTGTCATTCCTGGTCGCACTCTGGATGATCATATCTACATTGACATTTTGTTCTGCCAGTAACTGAAATAGAGTTCTGGCAACCCCCGGCCGGTCTGGCACATCAAAAATAGCTATTTTGGCTACATTTAAATCATGGGCTATACCGCTTACAACCCTTTCCTTTTCCATGGTACTCTCCCTCCTGACTATTGTCCCGGGCTCATGATTAAAGCTGGAACGGACATGAATTGGCACATCATAGTTTTTAGCAAACTCCACTGCCCGAGGCTGCAATACTACCGCCCCCAAACTGGCCAGTTCCAGCATTTCATCGTAGGAAATATCCGCCAGCTTTTTGGCCTGGGGTACAACTCTGGGGTCAGCAGTATAAACCCCGTCAACATCAGTAAAAATTTCGCAGACATCTGCTTTTAAAGCAGCCGCTAGAGCCACCGCGGTCGTATCTGAACCACCCCGGCCAAGAGTGGTTATCTCGCCATCCTCATTTAACCCTTGAAAACCAGCAACCACTACAATTTTGTTATTAGCCAGTTCTTCCCGAATTCTCTGGGTCAAAACCTTTTTAATTCTGGCTTTATTAAAAACATTATCAGTTCTAATCCCTGCCTGGGGACCAGTTAAAGAGATAGCTGCTACCCCCTCCGCCTGTATTGCCATGGCCAGCAGGGCAATGCTGATTTGTTCCCCGGTGCTCAGCAGCATATCCTGTTCCCTGGGATCTGGGTCCAGGGTAATTTGTTTCATCAGGTTCAATAATTCATCGGTTGTATCTCCCATCGCCGATACAACTACAACCACCTGATTACCTTCCCGGAAACATTCCACGGCCCGGCGGGCTACTCTTTTAATTCTTTCTGCATTCGCTACAGAACTTCCGCCAAATTTCTGGACGACCAACGCCACCCCGAACACCTCTCCTATCTAAATTTCTAAGTTTCAATCCATACCCCTCTGTTTGCAGGACTTAACAAATAAGCATCTGAACTAATCCCCTTCTTTTTTAATGCTTCCTTCACCGCTTCTGCCACTTGCTGCTTGAGTTCCGGCGCAACCAGGGCCAGAATTGTGGGCCCTGCCCCACTCAAGGCTGTACCATAAGCTCCAGCTTCCTGAGCAGCGGCCAGGGCTTCATTCAGCCCCGGGATTAATGGCATGCGGTAGGGCTGATGCAACCGGTCGGTCATAGCCACCGCCAGTTTATCCCAGGCTTTTTGAGCAAAAGCGCCCACCAGCAATGCCACCCGATTGACATTAAATACCGCATCCGCAAATGAAACCGTCCGCGGTAATACCTGTCTGCTCACTTTAGTCGCCAGCAAATATCTGGGGACAACTGCTATCGCTGCCAGTTCCTCAGCAGGCACTTCCCATCTCTGCCATTCCACTCTATTTTCAGTTTTAACGGCGACTACGCAACCACCCAGTAACGCCGGTGCCACATTATCCGGATGCCCCTCCAGTGTCGTTGCAATTTCCAGCAAATCCTGCCTGGTAAAAGGTTCACCTAACAGCAAATTCCCCGCTACCAGACCAGCCACCAGCGCTGCTGCACTGCTTCCCAGTCCTGCCCCACCAGGTATCTTGTTCAAGAAAAAGACGTTCAAGCCTGGCATTTTCTGCTCGCATCTTACGAAGATTTCCTGACAGGCTTGCAAAAACAGATTATTTTCCGGTTTCTTTAATTCTTCCGCGCCCCAGCCTTCAATTTCCAGTCTAAATTCATTTTTCGCATTTAATTCAACCCTGATTTCATTGTATAAATTCAAAGCCAGGCCAATGCAATCAAAACCCGGTCCCAGATTAGCAGTCGTAGCCGGCACGCGGATTGTGAACACTAAACTTCCTCTCCTTCCACTCTGATAACATTGGCAATCTCTTCTACTGTAGTCATGGCACCTATAGTCCGCAAAGCCTGTCGCACATTCCCCTCTTTGGTATAATGGGTTACCAGTACCAGCTCAGCCTTATCACCGATGGTTTCTTTTTGAATGACTGTACGCAAGCTTACTTCTTCCTGGCCAAATACACTGGCGATAGCCGCTAGTACCCCTGGTTTATCCAGGACACGCAGCCGAATGTAATATTTCCCTTCCATCTCCTGGATCGGAATAATTTCCTTTTGTTCATAACAGGTGCAGGAGATCCTGCCGCGGTTGCCCAGATTGATATTGCGGGCTGCATCCATAATATCCGCAACTACCGCACTGGCCGTAGGCAACTCTCCCGCTCCCCGGCCATAGAACATGGTATCGCCTACTGCATCACCACGAACGAAAATAGCGTTAAAGGCATCATTAACCGCAGCTAAAGGATGGTACTGGGGAACCAGGGCCGGATGTACCCTTACTTCTACCCGACCTTCATGCTCTTTGGCTACACCCAGCAATTTTATCACATACCCCATTTCCCGCGCGTAGGTAATATCCTTGGCAGAAATCCGGGTAATACCCTCGACATATACCTGGTCAAAGGTAATTCTGGTATGGAAGGCTATAGAAGCAAGTATCGCCAATTTACGGGCTGCATCAAATCCCCCTACATCAGCAGTGGGATCAGCCTCAGCATATCCCATCGCCTGGGCTTCTCGTAATACTTCTTCATAATCTGAACCTTCCTGGGTCATCTTGGTCAACATATAGTTGGTAGTACCATTGATAATTCCCATAACTTGACTGATATTATTGGCAGCCAGGCACTGTTTTAGTGGTCTAATAATGGGTATACCACCACCAACACTGGCTTCAAACAACAAATCAACCCTGGCAGCATCGGCTTCAGCAAAAAGTTCCTGACCATGCTGAGCAATTAAATCCTTATTGGCAGTTATTACACTTTTGCCGTTTCGCAATGCCTGTAATACCAGCTCTCTGGCTAGCTCAGTACCACCCATGACTTCAACAATAATATCAATCCCAGGATCATTTACCAGCTGCCAGGGATCAGCTGTAAATAAATCCTGAGGCGCCGATATTTGTCTGGGTTTCTTGAGATCACGCACGGCAATACCGGCAATTTCCAGGCCAATTCCTACCCGCTGTATCAGTTTTTCCTGGTTGGTTGTTAAAATCCGGTAGACTCCACGACCGACAGTGCCAAAGCCAATTATTCCGATTTTTACTGCTCTTTTTCGCAAAATAACCCCTCCCCTTAGTTCTGTCCTACCACTTCTACACTGCGGACACCTGCAATGTTTTCAATAGTGCGCACCAGGCCATCTACATCCTGCATCATTTCCGCCGTCTCAAGACTAATGGTTACATTGGCCATTCCCTGTAGTGGTAGATTCTGGTTTATGGTCAAAATGTTCCCTCTTACGCTGGCAATAGTGTTTAACACATTCGACAAAATACCGGCTTTGTGTTCCAGCAATAATGCCAGAGTGACAATTTTACCGCGACTGGCTTCATAGAATGGAAAAATCCCATCCTTATACTTGTAAAATGCACTTCGGCTCAGGCCAACCTTTTCTACAGCTTCATGAACAGTACTGGCCTCACCCCGGGCCAGAATCGCTTTCGCTTGGGCAGTTTTTCTAATCGCTTCCGGCAAAATGTCCTCATGAACTAGATAAAACTTTTTCTCTCTACCCACTCTCCTCGTCCTCCCTTTCTGTCTTTCTCTCACGGAATGATGAACCTATATGAAAGACATTATATACAAAGATATAAATTATGCCAACTAATTGAGTGATGGTTATAAAGAAATATCTTTACTCTATACTGTTTTTCAGCTTATTTCTCCGTTTTTTATACAGGAAAACTTTTTTTACGACTGGCATAGATTATTAATACCGCGGCAATGGGGGCGTTCGGTAAGATACCGGATGACTTTTTTATTTAGGGACAAGGAGGGAGTCGCATGTGTGGAATCTCTGGCTGGATTGACTGGGAGGCCGATTTAACCCAATCAGCAAATATATTGCAGCGTATGGGTAATACCCTGACTGCCCGTGGTCCGGATGAAGAAGGCTATTATTTCTCTTATTCTGCAGCACTGGTACACAAACGCCTGGTGGTAATCGACCCGACAGGTGGCAAACAGCCCATGCAACGCCTGGAAAAAGGTCAACACTTTGTGCTGGTCTATAATGGCGAATTGTATAATACTGAAGAAATTCGCTCAGAGTTGCTTGCTGCTGGTTATCGCTTTTTCTCCTATTCCGATACCGAGGTTCTTTTGCTGGCTTTTATTCACTGGGGTGCTGCCTGCCTTGACAAACTCAATGGTATTTTTGCCTTTGCAGTCTGGAATGAAACCACGCGAACTCTTTTTCTGGCCCGGGATCATCTGGGGGTAAAACCTTTATTCTACTACCCCCTCGCATCTGGATTGCTATTCGCTTCGGAACCCAAAAGTATCCTTGCTCACCCGGCAGTAAAACCAGTGCTTACAGCAGAAGGACTGGCGGAGATTTTTCTGATCGGCCCTGCCCGTACCCCGGGTTATGGTGTTTTCAAAGGTATGTATGAATTAAAACCAGGACATTATCTGGTTTATAGCCCTCAAGGTCTTGAAGTTCAACCTTACTGGCAGCTAACCAGCTTCCCCCATCAGGACAATCTGCTGGAAACTTCAGCACGGGTCCGTTCTTTATTTATCGATGCAGTACAAAGACAGTTGATTTCTGATGTACCAAGATGTACGCTTTTATCCGGGGGCCTGGATTCTACCGCTATCACAGCCATTGCCGCCCGTACTCTCACCCAGAAAGGGGAGGAATTGCAGACTTTTTCAATTGATTATTGTGGTAATGACCAGTATTTTCAACCTTCTAGCTTTGTTCCCGATGATGATAACCGCTGGATTAAAATTGCCAGTGAACACTATAATACCAGCCACCACCGGGTTTTACTGCACTCAGAAGATCTCTATAATGCTCTTATACCAGCATTAACAGCACGAGACTACCCCGGCATGGCAGATATTGATTCATCATTACTGCTGTTTTCCCAGGAGATTAAAAAGCGAGCCACTGTTGGTCTCTCAGGCGAATGCGCTGATGAAGTTTTCGGTGGCTACCCCTGGTTTCATCGCCCCGATGCTATCCAGGCTAATACATTTCCCTGGTCATTGAACCTGGATTTAAGAACAAAACTGCTAAAACCTGGCCTGCTCCCCAAATTAAAACCCTACCAGTATGTAAATGAGCGCTATCAAGCGGCCCTGGCTGAAGTTCCGCGTCTGGCAGGTGAAAGCCCTGAGGCTGCACGTTTGCGCGAGATAGCTTACTTGAGCCTGACCCGCTTTATGCCCACTTTACTGGACCGCAAAGACCGAATGACAATGGCTGCCAGTTTGGAAGTGCGGGTGCCCTTTTGTGATCATCGTCTGGTGCAGTATGCCTGGAATATACCCTGGGAGCTCAAAAATTATGGCGGTCAGGCCAAGGGTATTCTCCGTCTTGCTTTAAAAGATTTATTGCCTGAATCAATTTTAAACAGAAAGAAAAGTCCCTACCCCAAAACCCATAATCCCGGATACTATCAACTGGTCAGAACAGATCTCTCTCAGATCCTGGCCAGGAAAACAAGTCCACTCAGAGAAATTGTTGATCTGGATTATCTCTCCTTTTTACTGGAACAGGATCCGGGGCGTTTTAGTTACCCCTGGTTCGGTCAGTTAATGAATTTGCCCCAGCTGTTTGCCTATTTGATTCAAATTAACTACTGGCTGGAACATTACCGGATTCAGCTGGAAGTATGAAAAAACAGGGTCGGCCCAGCAAGCCGACCCTGTTTTTATACAATAATACAAATCAGGCCACCACTACCATCATTGACCACCCTCTGCAAAGTTTCCTGGAGTTTGACTCGGGCACTTTCCGGCATCCTTTGCACCTTATTTTGTATTCCCTCCCTGACTAGATCATGCAATGTCTTGCCAAAGATTTCTGATTGCCAGATTTTTCTGGGGTCAGTTTCATATTCTTTCATCATGGATTGTACCAGATCCTCACATTGTTTTTCGGTTCCTATAATGGGGGTTATTTCAGTGGCAATATCCGCTCTGATAATATGCAAGGAAGGAGCGCTGGCTTTCAGCTTGACGCCAAATCGATTGCCCTGCCTGATCAATTCCGGTTCCTGCAGATTCATTTCATCCAGACGCGGTGTAACCACACCATAACCAGTAGATCTTACTTCTGCTAAAGCTTCCGCTACTTTATCATATTCCCGTTTTGCCACTGCTAGATCCTGCATTAAACGTAAAATATCATGCTCTCCCTCAATTTCAAATCCAGTTACTTCCTTTAACACTTGCAGGAACAAGTCCTCCCGGGCTTCCATGTCCACTGTAGCAGCACCAGTTCCCATATCCATTTCCCTCAGCGCTACTCCAGCCACAAATTCATGTTCCCCCAGTGCCTCCACTGCCCGATCCACGTCTCGCAGGCGCTTTATATAACGCACTGCATCCCGAACAGCGCTTTCAAACTTTTCCCTTAACCAGTGATTGGGGGGTAATTCCTCAATCCAGCGGGGTAAATTAATATTTACTTCATTAACCGGGAACTCAAACAGTAACTCCTGCAGGATATTGATAATCTGCTCCTGATTCAGCTCTGCGCAATCTACCGGTAAAACCGGAACATCAAATTTACTGGCAAGTTCCCGGGCCAAATCCTGGGCCTCGGCCCCATGGGGCCTGGTGCTATTTAATAGCACGACAAATGGTTTTCCCAGTTCTTTCAGTTCAGCAATAACCCTTTCCTCTGCCTCCTCGTAGGCATAGCGCGGCAAATCAGTGATAGTGCCATCAGTCGTTACCACTATCCCGATGGTGGAATGGTCAGTAATCACTTTGCGAGTACCGATTTCAGCTGCTTCCTGAAAGGGAATCGCTTCTTCCGACCAGGGAGTATGCACCATTCTGGGCCCTTCGTCCTCCTCATAGCCCAGGGCTCCTGGTACCGTGTAGCCCACACAGTCTACAACCCGCATTTTTACCTTAACACTGCCGCCAATGTTGATTTCGATTGCTTCATCAGGAATAAATTTGGGTTCAGTGGTCATAATTGTCCGTCCAGCCCCCGATTGAGGCAACTCATCCCGGGCCCTTTCCTTGTCATAGACATTTTTGATATTGGGGATAACCATAAGTTCCATGAATCTTTTAATAAAAGTGGATTTACCCGTACGGACAGGACCCACCACCCCCAGGTAAATATCGCCATTGGTTCTTTCGGCGATATCGTGAAAGATGTCTATCCTCTCCATAACCACGCCTCCCTCCTCCTGTTACAATTTTCCTGCCAGTTTAGACAGGCAGGTTTTAACACTAAAAATATATTTGATGTGGACAAAAAAAATGACGACATACAATGATTTAGTCGTCATTTTCCCAGAATCGCCTTGTGTTGCTTTTTTTGCTGGTACATTAATTCATCAGCTGTTCGCAGCATGTCCTCAGGAGTAAAATTATTTTGATATTCTACCAGTCCATAGCTCAGTCCAACTTTATAGTCCACTGCTTGCTTAAAAGCATTTTGCAGGCGCTCCATAATCTGCTCTCCTTCTTTTCTGCTTACTTCTGCCAGCAGCAGGGCAAATTCATCACCTCCATAGCGAAAAGCAAAATCCACATCAATGCGAAGCTGTTCCTGGCAAACAGAACCAAAAGTCTTAAGGACCTGGTCACCAGCCAGATGACCAAAGGTGTCATTGTATTGCTTGAAACAATCAAGATCGATCCAGGCCAGTACGAAAGGACGCCCATAGCGGCGAGCCCGCTGCACGAATTCTCGCAACTTCAAATGTAAGTATCTTACATTATAGACACCAGTTAAATCATCTATAATGGCTTTATGATACAATTCGCGATTTAACCTTAACAACTCTTCTTTTTTGTTTTTTTCCCGCCACCAGGCCCACTGGGCCAGTGCTGCCCAGATTGATAACGCCGGCACCAGCCAGACAACCCAACCTATTAATTCCATCACAACCAACCTCTCCTATTGTTTGAGCATATTTTCTCTATCTTAATAGATGGTATCATATAACAGTATCAGCTGGCAAGGGATTTTTCGCTACAATTTTCGACAAAAAGCAAAAAAAGTAAACGCCTGCATTATAATATGCAGGCGTCTTTACCTCAGTTACGGTTCCACCCTGGTGCGGAATTTGAGAGCACCATTATTATATTCCATGATTACTGCACTCTTAACCGGGTTATGTTGTGCATCTAAGGTAATGGTTCCGGTTACACCTTTAAAGTCTTTGGTAGCAGCCAGGGCATCCTTGATTTTGACAGGGTCAGGAGTCCCAGCAGTTTTGATAGCTTCAAACAACACTTTGGCAGCATCATAGGCCAGAGCAGCCAGAGCATCCGGTTCCTGACCATACTTGTCCTTGTATTTCTTGACAAACTCCTGTACCACCGGAGAAGTATCCATAGTGGTATAGTGGTTGGTAAAGAAGACATTGGTCAGTGCGCTTTTGCCAGCGATTTCTAACAGCTTGGGGGAATCAAAACCATCTCCGCCAACGATAGGTTGGGTAAGCCCCAGTTCCCGGGCCTGACGGATAATCTTACCTACTTCCTCATAATAAGCAGGGACATAGATTACATCAGGATTCTTAGCCTTGATTTTGGTCAGGGTAGCTTTAAAATCGGTATCCTTGGCGACAAAAGCCTCTTCGGAAACAATTTCACCACCCAGTTTGGTAAATCCACTCTTAAATGCTTCTGCCAGCCCCTTGGAATAGTCACTGGATTGGTCGACATAGATAGCTGCTTTTTTCGCCTTCAGGTCATTGAAAGAGAAGCGGGCTGCTACATCACCCTGGAATGGGTCAATAAAGCAGGTCCTGAAAATCCAGTCTCTGGTTTTGTTGGTTGCAGGGTCCACAGTTACCTTGGGGTTAGTCGCCGAGGAGGTAACCAGCGGAATCTGGTTCTGAGTTGCTACCGGTTCTGCTGCCAGCACATTGGAACTGGCAACCGGGCCCAACACTGCCACTACTTTGTCCTGGGTCACCAGTTTGGTCATGGCATTAGTGGCTTCAGCAGCATCGCTCTTGTTATCTGCTGTGACCAGTTCAATCTTTTTGCCATTCACACCCCCTGCCTGGTTAAATTCTTCCAGTGCCAGCTTAATCCCGTTTACACTGGAATTCCCGAAAGTGGCAATGCCTCCGGTCAGCTCATAGTTAGCTCCTACCTTAATTACATCTCCGCCCGCAGCACTGTTATCCTGGCTTTTGGCGGTCGGCTGGTTGCTACTGCCGCTGCCACAACCTGCTAAAAGCCCTACCCCCAGCAGAGCCGCCAGAGCAGCAGCCATTGTTTTGCGTACCTTCATTCCTGATCTCTCCTTCCGTACTGCTGTTGTAGATTATGATTTGCAATTCGCTATTATTCTACAACACTATTTGTCTCTCTGTCAAGAACAAAAAAAGAGGCATTTAAGCCTCTTAAGCTTTACTTTTACCAGTGCTGGTTTAAAACCACCTCTTCCATCTCATGGGTTTTACCCCTTTGCATCAGTCTGGCTACTCCTTCCCAGGGGTCTGCTCCAGCAAACAGCACCTGATAGGCCTGTTCCGTGATAGGCATAGAAACCCCAAGGTTCTGAGCCAGACTTCTAGCTACTTTACAGGTGCGCACCCCTTCAACTACCATTTTGATTTCAGCCAGAGCTTCCTCCAGTTTCTTGCCCTGCCCAATCAATATTCCGGCTCTTCTATTGCGGCTATGTAAACTGGTACAGGTGACAATCAAATCACCAACCCCTGCCAGACCAGCAAAGGTTAAAGGTTGAGCACCTAAAGAACTGCCCAGACGAGCTATCTCCGCCAGACCCCTTGTCATCAGTGCAGCCTTGGTGTTGTCCCCAAAACCCAGTCCATCCGAAATACCTGTACAGAGGGCAATGATGTTTTTCAAGGCCCCCCCCAGCTCCACGCCGACAACATCGGGATTGGTATAAACGCGAAAAGCAGGAGACATGAACAAATCCTGCGCAGCTTCAGCTGTTTCCCGTTTGGCTGCCGCTGCCACCACTGCTGTGGGTATTTCCCGCCCTACCTCTTCGGCATGACTGGGCCCTGATAAAACTACAATTTTATCCCGAAACACATCCGGCAATTCAGAAGCAATTACCTGACTTAAACGCAAGAAAGAGCCTTCTTCTAGACCTTTGGCGGTATTGACTATTAATCTATGTTGTTGTGGTTTTAAAAAACCGGCGACCCTTTTAATAGTTTCCCTGACCGCATGACTGGGCACGCCCAGGACAACCGCTTCCGCATCAGCCAGGGCCAGTTCTAAGTCCGCCGTCAACCGCAATTGAGGTGGCAAACTAACACCGGGCAGATAGCTGCGATTCTCCCGATATTCCAGCATCTCCTCTATTTGCTGCTGACGACGGGCCCACATAGTTACCTCTTTCCCATTCCGGCTTAATAGAACCGCCAGGGCTGTAGCCCAGCTGCCGGCCCCAATAACCGCTACCCTCATGGTGCTAATCCCTCCTCTTTCCACTGCGACCAATCCGGTTTTCTGTCCCTGTACGCAAACGCTGGATATTGCTCCTATGCCGCCAGATAACAATACTGGCGCCAATTATACCAAAGATGCGAACTGCCCAGGATGGCTCAAACATCAAGAGCAGGAACGGGGTACAGGCTGCTGCTATTAATGAGGCCAGTGAAACATAGCCACTTATGTAAAGAATAGCACCCCAGATCCCTAAAGCCAGCAAGGTAATAGCCGGATTAAGGGCAAAAAGTACCCCACCACCTGTGGCTACAGCTTTACCTCCTTTGAACTGTAAAAACACCGGATAGGTATGGCCCAGAACTGCTGCAATCCCCAGTGCTACTCCCCAGGCCGGTCCTCCCCAGAGTTTGCCCAGCCAGGCAGCTACTGCCCCCTTGGCAAAATCACCTGCAAAAGCTATAAGCCCGGCTTTCCAGCCCAGTGTTCGCCAGGTATTGGTTGCTCCGACATTCCCACTGCCATAGTTGCGGATATCGATTCCGGCCACAGCTCTGGCCACCACATAGCCAAAAGCAACAGACCCTAGAACATATGAAGCGATAACCAGGATAATTCCTAACCACCAGTTCATTCTTTTTCCTCCTGCCGGTTACGGGGAATAATCCGTATGGGAGTACCCTCAAAGCCGAAAGTCTGACGTAACTGATTCTCAATATATCTCTGATAGGAGAAATGCAATAATTCACTGTCATTTACAAATAACACAAATGTAGGCGGTTTAACAGCTACCTGGGTAGCATAAAGGATTTTCAACCTTCTACCCCGGTCTGAAGGCGGTGGATTCAGATAAGTGGCTTCTCTGATCAGGTTATTCAAAACACTGGTAGCAATTCGCATATTTTGTTGATCTGCTACAAATTTTACCAGTTCCAAAATCTTGGCCACTCTTTTCTTGGTTCTGGCAGAAACATAGATGACCGGAGCATATTGCATAAAACCAAGACCTTCTCTCAATTTCTCCGTATAACGCAAAGCCGTTTTATCATCTTTTTCCACCAGGTCCCATTTGTTTACCACCAGGATGCAACCTTTGCCACTTTCATGGGCATAACCGGCAATTTTCTTGTCCTGCTCTGTCAATCCCTCTACCGCATCTATTACCATCAGGACTATATCACTTCGATCCACTGCCCGCAAGGATCGAATTACAGAATAGCGTTCCACTACATCTGCGATTTTGCCTTTGCGTCTCATACCGGCAGTATCGATGATAATGTATTTTTGGCCATCCCGTTCCAGGGCAGTATCAATAGCATCGCGTGTAGTCCCAGGCACATCGGAAACTATAACCCGTTCTGTCCCCAGCAAAGCATTAACCAGAGAAGATTTGCCCACATTGGGTCGGCCTATGACAGCTATTTTTATTACATCATCATCTTCTTCCTCCCCTTCTGTCGGTGAAAAGTGTTTCACCACTTCATCCAGTAAATCCCCAATATTATAGCCGTGGGCTGCCGAGATCAGAATAGGTTCCCCTAAACCAAGGGCATAAAACTCATTGTATTGTTCAGTGTGATCAAAATTGTCCACCTTGTTCACTACCAGTACCACTGGTTTATTGGCCCGGCGCAGCATATTGGCTACTTCTTCGTCATTGATGGTCAGACCTTCCTTTCCATCAACTACAAATAAAATAACGTCTGCCTCCTCCATGGCCAGCTGGGCCTGGTGTTTCATCTGATTGGCAATTTCATTTTCGATCCCGGAAAATTCAATACCACCAGTATCAATTACAGTAAAAGCATGGTCTAACCAAACCGCATCCCCATAAATCCTGTCTCGCGTAACTCCAGGTATGTCTTCAACAATAGCCAACCGGCCACCCACCAGCCGGTTGAACAATGTGGATTTGCCTACATTTGGCCTCCCCACTATGGCTACAATTGGTTTACTCACCTGTCAACCACCTCTTTATCATAACTACTAAATCTTCTCCGTTACTACTGATAACTTCAACCTTCACTCCAGCTTTATCTGCAATTTCATCTACAGTCATTCCATCCAGGGTAACCATCTCTCCACGTCGAAAGATAATATCAGGCAGAAAAACCACATCCACATTTTGCGATTCAGATAAAGCTGCTAATATATCTTCCCCGGTTAACAATCCGGTAACCGTCACTGTTGGGCCAAAAAAACGGTTCGGGACAGCCAGAACCTCAAATTTTGCCCCGGTAATTGCCTCCGCCTCTGCGGCAACCTGCTGCAGTACCCTTGCAAAAGAAACCCCCGTGATCCACAAAGCTTTCCTGCTCTTACCCTGTTTTTTGGGCAGTTCCTCTTTTGAGTCCTCCCAGTTATCAAGAAATGTCCTGACCAGGCCAACCCCGTTTTCCAACTGGGGAAAATCCTCATAACGTTCATTCTCAGGAATGGATCGCCCTGCCATTAAATAAAACTCATCGGCTGCATAAACTAGATAGCAATCAAACTCCTGCCGGTTCTTTTCCTGCCAGCGCTCTACCTGGTCAATTAAGTTTGCGGCCTCTTGAGAGGTAAAGGTTCTTAATTTTGCTAATCCATTGCGATGGGCTGTCAGCCCGACAGGAACAACTGCAATAGACTGAACCTGGGGATATAAACTTACCAGATCAGCAACAGTCTTGTCCAGCTCTTCCCTGTCATTGTAATCAGGTACACAAACAATCTGGGTATGAAGCTCGATTCCGGCAGCTGCTAATCGCTGCAATTGTTGTAATACCTGCCCCGCTTTCCTGTTACCCATCAATTCCTGTCGCAATTCCGGGTTAGTCGTGTGTACTGAAACATAAAGCGGACTTAAATGTAGTTTTTCAATGCGTTGTAAATCTTCTTCTCTTAAATTGGTTAAGGTAATAAAATTCCCATGCAATACCGAAAGACGGTAATCATCATCTTTAACATATAAACTTTCCCGCATCCCTGGCGGCATTTGCTCCACAAAACAAAATTTACAACGATTGGCGCAACGTTTAATCCCATCGAAAACTGCGCTTTCCAGCTCTATACCCAGGTCTTCATCCCATTGTTTTTGTACAGAAAGAGTAAAAATTGCCCCGCTTCGTTCAATAGTTAAGCTCAACTTTTCCTCGGCCAGAGCGAATTGCATATCGATTAAATCCCTGACCGCCTCACCATTAATTGCTAAGATCCGATCGCCTGGTTTAAGCCCTATCCGTTCTCCAAAACTTTCAGTCTGGACACTGGCAATAACAGCTGCTTGTGTCATATTCCACCTCAACACTATAAATCACTCTATTCATTATTAACCATCGCAGCCAGGAAGTCAAGGGAAATGCCAGTTATGCCCCAGGCCAGCCAGAAACTTCTTACTACGCGGCGAGCTAAAACCCGGTCACCAGTAATATTTACTCCGTTTTTTAGAACCCATTTTTTTGTTTCTGTAATCGGTACCAGCTTTTTTACCTGCTCAACCTTGTTGACAATTTGCCAGTAAAAAGTTTGTATCCCTCTTATAACTATTGGTCTACCCAATCTTTCCCAGTGCAATCTCCGGGAAGTATAACCACCTACTACCATTAACCAGTTGACATATGGTAAGGCATCCACCAGTAAATATTCCTCCCTGGTTATGCCTGCTGCCTGAGCCGCCAGATGGATTAAGTCATTCAATTGGCGGCCAAGATTGCGTTTGCCCAAAACATATATTTCCCTTTGTTTATCATCAATCCCAAAGAAAAAAAGGCGCCCGTGGTCATGTTCCCAGGTCCCATCAAATAAAGGCAGTTCCAGCAACTCCTTTTCTCCGGGGACCCTGGTGTTGTCCAGCAGCCCTAGATGCAGGGCAGCTGCTACAACTGATGAATGGGCGCCACCATAACAGTTATAGATTATCTTCACTCTCTTTTTTCCCCACCCTTATTCTCTTTCTTTTTTAACCCCAGGGCACTTGCCAGTTCCCGGGAAGCGAAGTTCCGCAATCTATCCCAGGTAGCTGCCCCAGAGCCGGTCGCTAACAGCAGAAAACCGATACCAGCTGCAATCACCAGTACAATCGCCAGAAAAGCCCCCGTCCAGGAGCCGCGGTTTTCATCACTCAAGCTTAGAGATTTATCAGGGGCAGCTGCACCCGGAGGCGCTGCTCCTGGACCGGTAGTAGTACTTACCCCAACGACCCGGGGTACAGCATCAGCAAACAATTTTACGCCTTCCTGAGCCTGAATTCGGCTATTAGTATGAGATCCAACTTCGATCAAGATTGCCCGTGGCGATAGGTCCTGGTTGTAGTTTCCTTTGGCAATAAAAATGCCTTCTACTAGACCGGGACGGTGTTTATCGAGATATGCTTTAATATTTTTGGCAAAGGTCAGGTTTTCCCCTTTGCGAGGATTTCTACGTCCCACGACTAGCTTGATCTGCGTAACGTTTTTGCCGTTTATTTTAGCCTGATAAACATCGGGCGGAACAGCATCCCGATGCACATCCACCAGTGCAACAGGGTTTAGCTTTAACAATTCTGTAGCAGTTCTGCGCGAGCGATGATAGGCATTAGCATCATGGGGATCATGTTTGCGCAGACTTTGAACTACATTAAGGCCAATTTGTTTCATTGCAGCTGCATAGGCTTTCCCGACTTTGTAAATCCCGCCATTGCCATATATACTGGACCGACCATCGGTTGGTACATACGATTCATCACTATGACTGTGATAAATAGCTATCAACGGTTTTTTACCACCACCCGCTTGAGCTGGCAAGCTCATCGGTTCATCCCAGGCTGGATTATAAGCCAGCTTTTCCTGCCCAATGTATTTTAATTTAACAACATCACCCTCGACCTTCTCTACTCTGTAATGCTTATTGTCATCCGCAATGTATTCATCTCCGACAAAAACTGGCAGGGCAGTCATATGAATGGTTTTTCCCTGCTCATCTTTAAAGATGTAATATCCTGATTCGCGCTCTGTCTCATCACTGCCACTCAATAAATTTAATGGTTGAAAGACTGGAACTTTGCTGTTCATAGCTAGCCATTGTCCTAAAGTCCCATTGTCCCGGGCATAAATCAAACCTAAAGTCAGAAGAAGGGATACCAAACCACCAATTGCCAGCAGCCTATTATTTTTGTTGCTCATCTTTTTCTCCCCCTTTCTTCTGGTCAGCCCCCAGCATACTGGCCATTTCCGGGGTCTTAAGTCCTGCTATCAACTCAGGATCTCGGTTTTCCCGGGCCGGTCCTCCTTGCAGCCGTTCTCTGGTTTCACCTATCAATTCTGCCAGCAAAGCGGCCAGTACGCCGGCCAGTATATACGTATCAAAAGCACCTGCCCCACCAAAACTGACAAATCCGCTTCTACCCTTAGCATAATACCAGACCAGCTGGAAAACATCTGCCAGCATTAACCCCAGTATGGCAGAGATAAAAGCTGAACGCCGGGAGCGTCCTACAACATAGGCTAATACACCCGCTACCAGGGGATAAAAGTAAATAGGATCCATAAACATTGTCTCCGGCTCTGTACCCCCTAAAAATACCGTAGAGAAACTGATTGCAATGGCAACTGCCACAGCTGCTATTAAGGCTCTAAAGATTTCCTTGCCTGTACCCGCTTTTCCCAGTACATAAATTGACAACCCCAGTGGTACCAGCGCTCCACCTACATTCACATCTACTCCTACTAGTCCTCTTGCTACCGGAATTGTAATAAAACTACCAATGATCATTAAGCCGATGACCACCAGTGCCTGTCGGTCAGTGAGCCGCATTCTGTCCAGAATCCGGTGCGCCAGACCAAAATAAATTAACAAAGAAACAATTACTAGAACCAGGGTACCAATCGGCAATCTAGCCACAATATCATCTCCTTTCCTTACTCGTACCATAACATAATTTGCCCTTATTCAGCCTCAGTTATACAGCAATAAAAAAAGTGGGTACTATTACCCACCTAAAAACTTTTTATATCCACCAGCCAGACTCCTGGCTTCCTTATAGCCCTGCATCACCAGAAACATCACTGCATATATCGACTGAACCCCGCCATTACAATACACCACCAGTGGCCGCTCTCTATCCGGAAACAATTCCTGAAACCGATCTGGTAAATCCTTCAACAAGCATTGTTTAGAGCCCGGTAAACCGTTTTGGGCATGTTCTTCTGGTTGTCGTAAATCCAGAAAGTAGGCTTGTTTCAGCCATTCCTGGTTTTTTATTTTATCCGCCAGTACATCAGCTTTGATTAAATAAAAATCCTTAGGCATGGAACGAAGAAATTGCTTTGCATCCATACACATCACCAGCTCTTAACTTCTGCCATTCAGCGGTTTTTCCTGTAATCACTTTGGCGGCAGCTTTTAAATGGGCTGGGCTGGAAACGCCAGTTTGCAAACAGATTATTTTAAGCTGCCGCTGCCATTCCTTGATTTCATTTGCTAAACCTTCAAGACCATTATCCAGATATGTTTTCAAAAAATGCCCGGCTACTCCCACCGCTTCTGCTCCAAGAGCCAGGGCTTTGGCCCAGTCCAGGGGGGTTAGGATACCTCCACTGGCCCAAAGGTGACCCTGGTTCCCACAAACCGCCAAACACTCCAGCAGAGCCCATGCTGTAGGCAGCCCCCAGCTCAGCTGTAACCGAACAGGCAATTGGGCCCGTCTGGCTTCAATAGCAAGGAAGTCCGTTCCTCCGCTGCCGCCAACATCAAAATACTCCACTCCAACTTCCTTCAGTCTTAAAACCGTTTCCCGACTCAGCCCACAGCCTGTCTCTTTGACGATCACAGGCACCCATGATTTTTTTACCAGCTGCTCGATATTGTTTAGCCATTGGGTAAACTTCCTGTCCCCTTCTGGCATCATCAATTCCTGAGCAGCATTCAGATGGACTTGCACACCCTGGGCTCCAATCATCTCAATAGCCTTAAGGGCTAAATCCCAGGATACACCAGCCCCCACATTGGCAAAAACCAGTCCCCCTGGGTTTTCGGTTCTGATTACCTGATAGGTTTTGACCAGTTCCTCATTATATAGAGCGGCATGCTGACTGCCCACTGCCAGGCCGATACCTGTTTCAGCAGCAACCAGTGCTAAATCTCTATTTATTTTTTCACTAGCCGGATGACCGCCAGTAATAGCAGTTATAAACAATGGAGCCTTGCAAATTTTATCAAGAAAACACCAGGTAGTATCAATTTCATCCCAGTCATTAACCGGTAGAGCCTGATGAATCAGATGAACATCTTCAAAACCGGTATAATGCGGGTTATATTCTTCCTTAAACAACTGGATATGTTCCAGTTTGCGCTGTGAACGCTGGTTGTTCAAATCCCGGACCTCCGTTGATTATATTTTCCAGAATGGTACGATCGGCAGGAGCAAGTTCCAAATCAAGCGCAGCTTTAGGACTAAACCAACCAATAGCCTGTCCTTCCATGCCTTGTAGCTCTCCTGCCTGCAACTGGCAATGATAGACCAGTAGTAAAACAACCCTATCTTCATAACGGTGCCAGACTACCGTAGCCAGACCTAATATGTGAATATCAATATTCAGCTCTTCTTTAATCTCTCTTTTTAACCCTTCCTCCGGCGCCTCATCAATTTCCAGTTTACCGCCGGGAAATTCCCACATTCCAGCCAGGTGGCTGCCTGGCCGTCTCTGGGCCAGCAGAAGTTCGCCTTCCCGCCAGATAGCCGCTGCCGTAACCACTATTCTCTCCAACCCCCGTACCTGGTTCAAAAAACTTGACTAACTTGACTATTTTTATTTTCAGTCAAGTCGGCCCCCAGACCAGGCTTTCGCCTCCTTTCCGAATACTTGATTTGCCCCCGCGGGGCAGGGCGACAGGGGACCTCGGCCCGGGAGTTCCACCCGGACGGGAGTACTGCACCGGTTTATGCTGACCTCCCGGTGGGAGTATAACTCCGCCTCCCGCGTCCTGTTAGGACGCCTACCGGTTTCTCCGACACCGGCTAAACGGGGTCACCGTACGGACAGGGCCAATAATTTCAGGTCAGGCCAGACGGAGTTATACGCCTCCTGCTCACTCTGGGCAAGCCCGTTATGCACAGAAAGCCTCTCCTCCAGCCGCCTCAAGCAGGCCCTGACCCCACGGGTCATCCCTTTTCCTTCCCCAGGTCTATCAGGATTAACCTTCCGGGTCAGGTTTTGCTTGATTTGCGATACCAGTTGCCTGAGTTCTTCAGTCACCCGTTCCCTGAACCCCATTGCCCGGCGTCCTGTAACCAGTGCCGCCGCGCAATGCACCGGAACGGCGTAACGTTTCATATACTTCCAGTAACCTATGGTTGAAGTATGCCGGGGTGATACTAACTTGAAAGGCACCCCTTCTTTTGCCGCTCTCCGATACATTGCTCCTACCATTTTCGCAAATGGAAAATTGGAGGCCATGCGGTTAAACTTTTTATTAATGTCCAGCCTGTCTTTGCCAAAGTTCAGGTTTTCTAAAACAATGGGTTTGCCTAAAAAGAAAGCTATATCTACCACTACTTTGGCTAAAACGCCTATCAGGTAGCTACGC
>NZ_BDLQ01000102.1:0-1325 GCF_002049255.1 Carboxydocella sp. ULO1
ACCAGAAAAAGAAAAAGCCGACTAGAAAGCACGGCTTAAGAAAATACCTCAACTTAATTATATCAGAATCAACAGAGAGGCACAAGGTGCCATACAGAGGGCTAACTGTCTGGAAGAAAGGGGCAAAGCAAATGACAAGAAAGGAATACAAACTTGCTTGGCAGCGTAAAAAGCGCAGGGAATTTAAAGAAAAGCATGGTTATTCATTAAGCAGGCATTACGATAATCAAGGTCTAAGAGATGCGGTTTTGCAGAGGGATAATTATCGTTGTGTTGAGTGTGGAATGACAGCAGAAGAACACTTAAAGAAGTGGGGCAGACCAATCACAATTCACCACAAAAACAAAAATCATAAGGATAACCGATTAGAAAATATGGAAACTCTTTGTTTGTCCTGTCATGGCAGAAAAGATATATCCCCGCACTTAATTGAGCCAAAAGTCCCGAATTACAAGAAAGAAATTATATGGTTAAGAGCTTTTGGCTTTACTATTGAAGACATTGCAGATTATTTTAATTTTTCTGCTGCGGCGGTTTGGAAGTGGCTAAAAAGATGGGAGCCGGAAGTAGAAGCAATGCGGTTAATGATGCCTGAAGCAATTAAAAGATTGGAACATAAGGCGGTGATAAACAATGAATGATAAATCAAAAGCTTTAGCTGTTATCGAATATGAAACTGATGCTGGTGCGATAAAACTTTCACCTGAGACGGTCAAGAGGTATTTAGTAAACGGCGAAGCAGATAAAATAACGGACCAGGAAGTAATGATGTTTTTAGCGCTTTGTAAGTATCAAAAGCTTAATCCTTTCCTTAGAGAAGCATATTTAATTAAATACGGTAATGAACCAGCCACGATTGTTACCGGAAAAGAAACCTTTACAAAACGAGCTGCCAAAAACGAGCTATGCACCGGCTGGCAAGCAGGAATAATCGTTCAAAAGAAAGACGGAAATATAGACTATCGGAACGGGACGCTGGTATTACCCAATGAAGAACTTGTCGGTGGTTGGGCAAGAGTGAGCCGAAAAGATTGGAAGGAACCATTAGAGATAACGGTCTCACTAAAAGAATACGAACGCAGAAAAAAAGATGGGACACCAATGCGGAACTGGAAAGAGATGCCAGCTACAATGATTAGGAAGGTTGCCCTGGTGCAAGCTTTAAGGGAAGCATTCCCAGAAACATTCCAGGGAATGTATTCGCCGGAGGAAATGCCGATTGATGACTCGCAACTGCCGACTAAAACGATAGACGTTGATCATGTCGAGCAAAACAGCAGGGTAGCAACTGACCAGTCCGGCAAAATTACGACCCAGCAGGCAAA
>NZ_BDLQ01000103.1:0-288 GCF_002049255.1 Carboxydocella sp. ULO1
GTTTCTGGGCTTCAGCATGTACAGAGGGAAAGACAGAGTAGGAATCAGATTAGCCCCGGAAACAGTTAAACGGGTAAAGAATAGACTTCGGGAAATGACATCACGAAGCAAGGCAGAGAAGATTTCGGACCGCATCAAGAGCATCAATGCCTACCTTGGAGGCTGGATAGGATACTACGCGCTGGCGGAAACGCCGAGCGTATTCCAGGAAATCGAAGGGTGGCTAAGGCGAAGGCTACGGATGTGCGTCTGGAAACAATGGAAACGTGTCCGAACCCGATACCGTGA
>NZ_BDLQ01000104.1:0-481 GCF_002049255.1 Carboxydocella sp. ULO1
GGCGTAAAGCTTGCCGGCTTATCCTCTAAATCCCCCCACTTCACGGCGCCCACCTTCTGCCATGCTGTGCCGGTATCCTGATAGATTATTTTGGTGTCAGTAGCAATGTAAATGCGTCCTGCTGTGCCGGGAGTAGGTTTGTTTGCGTCCAATCCCGCCTGAATGGAGGGAACGCCGCCTTTATCAGCTACCACTCCCGCGTCAATGATATCCCAGTTTTCGTTGAATGCTGCCCGGCTTACGGTTTCATTGCCGAGTGGCTTTTTAATTCCAAGTTTTGGCGTCAAAGTTGGCATTAATTACGCACCTCCAAGGCGTCCCAAGTCATTCCTAATGCATCAAAAGTATCCCAAGTCTCCGCTTTGGCATCCCACTCATCCCATATGAAGAAGTTGTATTCATACATTATCGCCAAATGCGCCGGTACAACCGCCCGGACCGCCGTTTTGAGGTCATCTAAGTTAGGCGGCACTCCGGTTGT
>NZ_BDLQ01000105.1:0-237 GCF_002049255.1 Carboxydocella sp. ULO1
CCTGCTGACTAAGACCATATAAATGTTTGACGTGCAGGTGTTGCTTGAGCCACTTGAAGAAAATTTCAATCTGCCAGCGGTAGCGATATAACTGCCCGATTTCTTCGGCAGTCTTTTCAAAGACATTCGTTACAATTGTAATTTGATTCCCTTCTGTATCCGTTGTTTCAATCAGACGTACAGGGTGCTTCATTCTTGATGAACCCCAGCCCAGGATAGCTATGTAATCCCTGCTAA
>NZ_BDLQ01000106.1:0-395 GCF_002049255.1 Carboxydocella sp. ULO1
TCTGAAGTGCCAGAGTTTGCCTTTGGCGTTCATACTCCTTCCAGCCATGCCAGCGTGAAAGAGCAGATGCCGCTCCTAATCCGTAGAGTGGCCAGGAAGCGTGAAATGGTGACCGAGTGTTGGCAAACCTTGGGCCGTATGCTCTTGGTGATGTATAGCAAGGCGACGGGCAAGAAGTTTGCTAGTTACGATGTGGCCATAACCTGGGATGCTGTTGTGGACAGAGATGAGAAAGAATATGCCGATACGCTCAAGACTGTGGTGGATGCGCTCAATACAGCCTTGCAGGGTGGATTTATCAGCCTAGAAGCAGCTGTGGATCTATTGAAGCAGTACGTGGAGACTATGCGAGATTACGTAACCGATGATCCAGAGCTGCCCGGCGAACGTGAACG
>NZ_BDLQ01000108.1:0-231 GCF_002049255.1 Carboxydocella sp. ULO1
CAACTGGTATCGCAAATCAAGCAAAACCTGACCCGGAAGGTTAATCCTGATAGACCTGGGGAAGGAAAAGGGATGACCCGTGGGGTCAGGGCCTGCTTGAGGCGGCTGGAAGAGAGGCTTCCTGTGCATAACGGGCTTGCCCAGAGTGAGCAGGAGGCGTATAACTCCGTCTGGCCTGACCTGAAGTTATTGGCCCTGTCCGTACGGTGACCCCGTTTAGCCGGTGTCGGA
>NZ_BDLQ01000109.1:0-833 GCF_002049255.1 Carboxydocella sp. ULO1
TACTTCCAGTAACCTATGGTTGAAGTATGCCGGGGTGATACTAACTTGAAAGGCACCCCTTCTTTTGTCGCTCTCCGATACATTGCTCCTACCATTTTCGCAAATGGAAAATTGGAAGCCATGCGGTTAAACTTTTTATTAGCTAAAACGCCTATCAGGTAGCTACGCCGGAAGCTGGAAGCATGGGCTAAGTCTGGTATTCTGATATAAAGAAAGCCGTTCGGGTAAGGGATAACCTGAAACTCTCCTTCATACTTGCCCAGGTTGCCGGGATAAGGAATATTAAAACCCTCCGGCCACGGCTCCGGCTGGCCGGAAGCACTAACGTTACACAGGGCTACCCCATCAGGGTTTGTATCTATAGCCAGACAACCTTTAGCAAAGTCCGGTTCCATCACCCTGACCACTTCAAATGTCAAATGTACCAAATAGCGTCCTTCCAGGGTGCGGATCAGTTCTACCGCATAGGGTAACTTCATGGCCAGCCATATCTGCACCAGTTCCCGGTGTTTTTCCGGCAGCCACAACTTACCCTCAACCCTGGGGGCCTGGCTCATCCTGGGGCGTCCAAGTTTATCTATGCCTGTCTGTTCAGAAAGGTGGGAGAGGGAAACCGCCAGGCGGAAGTCCTGTCCGTCATAAAATATCTTAATGTTGGGGTTGCCTCCCTTGCTCTCGTCTCCCCGGGAGTAGAGGCGGTTCCTGCGGGCATGCCGCCATTCCTCACGGGCGGCCCGGCCCTGGCAGACCTTTTCCCACAGCCTTCTGCCCCCAAAGACTACCTTTGGTATTGTACCCTTCTCCCGGTAATCCTTCAGTTCAGCCAGCCTTTT
>NZ_BDLQ01000110.1:0-221 GCF_002049255.1 Carboxydocella sp. ULO1
TTGGAAAGTGCTGGAGGTAGAACTTTTTGATCTTACCCATCGAATGAAAGAAGAAAAGTTTGGCCTGGTTAAAGGGATGCAGGCCAGAATGAAAATGTACTGGGAAATTGCTAAATCCTTAACAGGGTGGTAATTACTATGCGCAGAATAGATTTCGGGCAACTGGCAGAGGAATTGCGCCTTTCTCCGGAAAGCTGTGCGCTGCTGGCAGAAGCAGAGAT